>CAZULW010000036.1:0-21873 GCA_964621455.1 uncultured bacterium | reverse complement strand
CGTACTGCTGAATGCGGCGGCGCCAGATGTACTGGTTGGGATCGATGTCCAGGGCTTGACCCCAATGGGCGGCGGCGAGGTTGAAGTCGTCGGTTCGGCGAATCTGCGATTCGTAGCGTCTACGGAATGCGACGCCCAGGCGAAAGTGGGTTGGTCCATGGTTGGGGTCCTTTTGCAGGGCTTGCGTATATGCATCGACGCCCTCATCAAGGTGCGCATCATCGCTCCAGAGGAACAGGGCGTCGGCGTAGTTCCTCAGGGCGTTCGGGTCTCCGGCGCGGGCGGCCTGCTCCAGGGACGGCAGGTGGGGGCGGGCAGTCCGGGGGGCATCCACATGTTGCGGCTGAGGATACACCTCCTCCATAAACTGCTGAAATTCACCCTGTTTCGGATTGATGGCGCGGACGATGCCGTATTCATCCAGCAGGATCGTGATGGGCACCACGGAAACCCCCAGCAGGTTGAGGGGATCGACGAGGATCGGCCAGTCCATCTGCTTCCACTGCATGAAGAGCTGGGCGCGGTCAGGGTGCTGCTCCTGAAGGATGCCGACCATCTTCACCCGGCCGGCCTGCTGGAGGGCTTTGGTCCTATCGTGCCACCCGGGCACGTGCCTGCGGCAGCCGGCTCACCAGGAAGCGAAGACGTGCAGGATGAGCTTCTCGCCTCGGAAATCGGTCAGGGAGAGGGGCCGGCCATCTTCGAGGGCGGGCAGCGTCAGGTGGGGGAAGGGTTGGCCCACCTGGAGGCCGGACGGGGCCGCCGCACCTCCCGACGCGACCAACAGGAGGATAAGCGTAAAACTGGTTAGACTGCTCCAAGTATTCAGCATCGGCGACCTCCGCAACGGTGATCGAAACGAACTTACCAAGCCAATTTACCACAAATTGTGTCCATTCAAAACGGGAAATTGAATCCCCCGTCGCGGTCCGGACAATGGGGGACCTTCATACTTTGTGACTGCTGGCGAGTTGCGTCCCCCGGCAAAGATTGTCTTTCCCCCTCCACCCATTTTTTACCAACCTCCTGTCTGTTCCGGATCAGAGCAATGTGGACCAAAGTGGACTAAGAATTAAGAGATACTTTTGCTAAGTTGAACATGCAGCAAAGGGGTCATAGATATGACATAAGAAAAGTCAGAAGCGGTGGTCCGGAACATCAAGCGGCGAATAATGAAGCTACGCGATCCTTTCGCCAAAAAGATAGACGGGGACGTGATAGTATTGCGGCTGCCGATGGCAGTTCAGGTCAAGGTCCGGATGGAGCAATCGGTAGGTGTTATACGGGGTCCCCTGGTGTATGCCCTGCGGATCGGCGAACGGTGGCAGACTGTAGGGGGCCAGACACCGTGACAAGTCCGGTGGGAAGGTGGATCGGGCCACCCGGTCCTCAGGGATGGGGGCGTCGGGAGGCAGGTCCAGCAGGCGCCGAATGCCTTCAATGGCGGCGTGGGGGTAGGCCGGTGAGTCGGAGAGCAGCTTGGCGGTGTGCAGTCGGCCCTTGGGGTCGATGCCTATAACGTCGGTAAAGGTGCCGCCCCGGTCGATGGAGAACTGCCATCGGTCGGTAGCGTTGCCGGTGATGGTGATGGCTATGGCCATGGGTACTAAAATTAATTCACGAGGCTAAGCATGAAGCAATTGATTCGTGAACCTGCCACCTCCAATGAGTAGCAGTCTAATCGGTTAACGCAGATTGTAGAGAAGGGGCTAAGTAATTAAGATGGTTAGACGCTTAGTCTTCATTCAATTTTTTAATATCGGCTATTTCAATGGGTTTACCCCACATGTGGATGCTGGCCACATCATGCCGGAATCTGTATGTATATCTCACCCTTAAGCCATCGACTTGATATTCCTGGCCCAGATTAATCGGATAATGACGTTCACCATCATCGGCAATGATTCCATAAAAGCCGCCCTCCAGATCAATGTATTTTACCACGCCGGTGTCTGACATCATCGTCTCATCTTTCATGACGCTACCCATACCGTTACTTGAGCATGCCTGGTATAAAAGGGACAATAACGACACTGAGAATAGAAGAAGAATGGATTGACTTTTCATCTTGCAACCGCACTATTATATAAGTTAATCACTCCTGTATGTTAAAAAGGATTCGCCTCCATATTGCCAGGAAGCGAATCCTTTTTCCAAGTTTGAATCCCTTGATCGGGATGGCTCAAATTTGAATCAGCGATGGGCAATGGGGTCCGGATTGCCATCCGGGTCATTACAGGCGGTTCCGTCGGCAGTTATGGGACTTAACAGCAATAAGCCGGCGACATGCGGCGCCGCCATGGAGGTACCGCTCATGGTTGTGGTACCGCCGCCCTTCTTGGTCGAGAGAATACTCACGCCGGGTGCAGCATACTCGACCGGCGGATTGCCCCAATTGCTCCATGACGGCATACAATCATCATTGCCGATAGCTGATACGGTGTATACGTTCGTGGCCTCTACCCGGGCGGGGGAATAATTTTTCGCATCATCGCCGCTATTTCCGGCGGCGAGTGAAAAGCGAAGGCCCCCGGCAGCGGCATTCCGGACCGCATCATCAAGGGCATTAGATGGAGGGCCGCCCAGGCTTAGATTGGCTACATCACCCGCGGATGCCTTTGCAGCTACGTAGTCAACACCCGCAATGACCCAGGAGTAGGCCCCCCTACCGCTGTTGTCCAGGACGCGGACTGCCACCAGCGTCGCACCGGCAGCTACGCCAACCACGCCAATATCGTTATCGACAGCGGCAATAGTGCCCGCTACATGGGTGCCGTGGCCGTGGCCATCGTTGGGAGAGTTTCTCCCACGCGGGACAAAGTTGGCGCTGCGGTTAACGTCCACATTCAGATCAGCCTGTGTGAGATCGATGCCCGTATCGATCACCCAGGCCGTTTTTCCAGTACCATTACCGGCGTCCCCAATTCTTGTAATACCCCAGGGCGTTACTTGAGGAGCGGATTCACCATCATCCTTGGGAGGCTTGCCCTTACCAAGCGGAGGAGCCAGCGTAATGATTTTATCCTGTTCAATGTAAGCAACCCTGGGGTCTGCCAGCAGCTTATCGACATCCTCTTCAGTTAGTTTGGCGGTAAAGCCTTCCAGGGCGTGGGTGTATACAGCCCCGATGGCCCCGTCGGTGATTTCGTTTTCTTCTAGCAGAGTTCTGGCCAGGGTGGACATGGCTACCATCGATTTTCCTAGCGAAACGTCCTGCTTGTTGAGCACGACAATAAATTGACCTTCAATAGGTGTTCCGCTGGGGAGAATATTGTCGGTCGCCTGGAACTCATCCGGTTTTGAGCCTACTGGTTCAGTAAATCTTTCACAGCCAGCGGCAAGCAGAATCAATGCGACTACAGAAAGGATCCCTGCTCTCTTTAACATTGTGTTTCTCCCTGTTTTATAGCCCACCAATCCTCGTGAGCCGTTGCAGTTGTTAGTGTTCCCACTTCTGACCTTCATTTACTCCAGGAATCGCAGATGCCTTCACGCGCATCCGTCCTGTACTTTTATTATCGGTAAAAGTCGCCAAATTATTAGACTGAATAAAGCTAAACCCACCATCGCTCTAAGTCAACAATATTGTTTAGCCGTTGCCTGAACTCTACCTAACTGAATACGTTTTTATTCGATCCCGCTGGATGTGGCCAACGGAAGCCTAAGGCTCCTCCACGAAAACCTCGTCGGGGATGCCGTGGTTGACCCGGTAGTTGGAAAAGATGATGGATGCCTCGCCAACCATGTCTTGCCCGTCGTCCAGGACAGGTTTCGGGACATCCGGATCAAAGAAATCCTCATGGCCGCGCCGCCCCCGCAGGAAACGCTCGTTGAGCTGGAAACGCAGGTTGGTTTCCGCCGGCATATGGATACCCGGGGCCACTTCCACGTACTCAGTCCGCAGGCGAAACACTTCGTGATCTTCCAGGTAGGTTGTGATACACCGCACCAACCACAGCTTCCGGTCCACAATCATCTCAGCAAGGAATGTCTGATTGGCCGGCCCCTCCTCAAGGCCATGGAGGATATAGCAGCTACGCCCATCCAGCAGGGTGTCCCCAGCCATCGTCAGGTCCCGCAGCTTCTGAAAGAGCGAATCGGGCGAGAGGGCCAGACCCCGGCGGGGGACCATGGCAAACCCCCTGGCCTCCAGGCGGGTTTTGTCGGGCTGCTTGAAGGTGAGGGTCATTTTCTTCCAGGGCATGCGCAGGCCGGGCATTTCGAGGCTCACTTTAAGGTCAACCCGGTAGTCCTCGATGCGGCTGAACCGCTCCCTCAGGTTCTGCAGGATCTCTGCCACCTGGGCCGAGTCGCCTGTCTGGGCTGCCAGGGGTAGAGGAGGCAGTAGCAGTGGCAGCAGCAGCAGCAGTTGGTGAAGAGTGATGACCGGCATATGGTAGATTACAACGGGGCTACCACGGGCGTCAAGAACTCGCTTCCTGCAAGAGTTCCCCCGAAAATGGCTTTTATTCTTCGTCAATCCGTTGATATGCATAGAGATACGAGGATTGGCATGTGGATATGACTGTTTTTGAGTATAGAAACCGTTGAAACGGTTTTTCATTATCCTGGTACATGACTAGCCCACGACTTAAGTCGTGGGCTGACAGAGGGTTAAAGCATATTATTGTAACCGCTTCAGCGGTTTTGTAACTGAAGACGTATAATTAAAAATGCTCTACTCTCCACGTTTCAAAGGAACCCTCAATAAGAGCTCATTAGGCTTACCTGATCATCTTGAGGGAACTCCTGATCACCTTCTTTATAGGTCCGGCGCTACCGCCCGATCCAGTAGGTGGCCTTGATGGCGAAGATGTTATCGGCGGTGGCCCCGAACAGGTCGGACAAGTCGCGGCGCAGCTGGAATTCCCCTGGGTGCTGATCATCACTACCGTTGCGCGTCCAGACCAGGTAGAGCGTGGAACCCGGCGTGAATTCCCAACGCAGCACGGCGGTGATAGTATTAAAACAACTGCTGAAGAGTACTCAGTCGGGTTTCCCCACTGGCATGATGAGCAGAGGGTGCTCATTGGCGGGCAGGTTCAGAAGTTCCTGTACGTGGTCGTCGTGGAAAGCCCCCACCGCAACCGTGCCCAGCCCCAGGGCGGCGGCCTGCAGGTGGATGTTCTCGGAGGCGTACCCCATTTCCATGTGCACGTAGCGGATACCCCGCTGGCCGTACCTGATAGTGGTGCGCTCGTATATGGCGGTGATGACCAGCACGGCGGCCCCATCCTTTACGAAGGACTGGCCCAGGGCGGCGGCGGCCAGTTTACCTCGCAGATCCTCTTCCAGCATAGGTGCCAGGGCATGCTCCCGTGGGCGGTAGCGGTAGAGGCCGGGACTCAGGTCGTGGACGCTGCCTGCCACCAGAAGTACCTCCAGGGGGTACGTGGCCCCGGCGGAGGGGGCCGTCCGGTAGCCCCCGGACTGCGCGATCCCCTGGGCGGCCCACAGCAGCTGGCCGGCCTCCGCCAGGGAGACAGGTTCGGGCCGGAGCTCCCTCACCGACCGCCGTTGTGCCAGGGCTTCCTCCACCGACAGGGGGCCGGTGGTCTGGGGCGCGGGGAGGGGGATGGGGTTATCTTCCATGGTTACGTTTTAACGCGCGTCCTGGGACAGGATCATGCCAGACGGACCCAAGACGTATGGAGATAGGGCAGCGGGTGGTGTGGTTTTCATTTATACTAATTGAACGTCACTTCAGCGTCAATAGCGGAGGGTGGAACCTCATTTATAATTAGACAGAACCTATACCACCAGCGATAGCTCCACCACCTTCGGATTCACCAGGCGCTCGAAATCGGCGTAGGCCATCCTGATCAGCTCGGTGTGCGATCCGGCGTTGAAGGCGATCTCCTCGCCCTCGGCCAGGCTGGCGGCCACGTAGACCTCCAGGTCGTACAGGTTGCCGAAGGGCGGCATGGCGCCGATCTCGCAGTCGGGAAACAGGTCCTTGAACTCCTTCTCGCCGGCCAGCTTGGCCTTTTTCGCCCCGGCGGCCTTTTTCAGCAGCTTCAGGTCCACGCGGTCCGTGGCGGGCAGCACGGCCATGGCCATATCGCCGCCGAGGGTGACCATCACCGTCTTGGCCAGCTGCCTGCCCGGTATATGGGCCGAGGCGGCGATCTCCTGGGCCGTGAAGGTCTGGGAGTGGGAAATGGCCACATACTTGACCTTGTTACTGTCGAGGAACTCTTTGAGTCTCTGGGTGGGCATAGCGACCTCCTTATTTAAATGGTATCCTAGTCACACTTCGACAATCTCAGTGTGACAAAATCCTCTGTCGCCCTGAGCGTTCGACTGAGGCTTCGACGTGAGCTCAGCCGAACGTTCACGCCTAAGGCTCAGACGAAGGACGACAAGAGTGCAAATATTGTCTTTCTTTTTCATGCCACACTTCGACGATCCTTCGGCGGAGTCTATCCTGAATCCCGAAACTTCGGGATGAAGGGCTCAGGACAAGGCTAAGTGTAACATTATGCTGAATTATACGGCGGATTCGGCCCGGATTCAACAAATGAGATGGCGGGCTACTCGCCGCCGGGTAGTCGATCCACCGGACCTGGGGGCAGGCGGCCTTCATCGTCTCCAGCCAGATGCGAAAGGTCTACTTCTCCCTCGACACCACTGGTGTAACTAAGCCGCAGCTTGGTCCCGGGGAAAAGGGTAGTGTCGTACCCTATGTCGTAATCACCTTCCGGGCCTGCCACTGGGCCGCGATGATGTCATGCATGCCGCCCAAAATGCCGACCTGGACTTTGTCGGTCAGGTCAAAGTACTTGAGACAGGTATTACAGATGATCAGGCGCACTCCCTTGGCCTCCAGCGACTTCAATACCTCCAGGACCGGCGATCCCTCGACAACCAGCTTGACACCATCGGTATAAAAGCAGATGATTCCCGGCAGCATATCATTATCGTCGAGCATGGTGAGGTAGGTTTTGATGAGCCTTTGCTGCAACTCCCCTTCGGCATGGCCCATACCGTTGCGGGTGATCAGGATAGCTGTAGAGTATTGTTTGGATGGTGCGTTCATGCTAATTAAGCCCCGCAATCCAGGACGACGGTGCGCGTAAGCTGGTAGGGGCCGCCGCTGGCGTCGTCGCGGTAAACGTCCACGCTGACGTTGTCGCCATCTACCCGAACCCTCAGGAAGGTGCTCCGCGCCTTCGTGTCCCCCAGGCCGCGGGAGTGCCCGGCGTCGATCTGCCATAGCCCGTTGATAAGCGCGGCGGAGTAACCGTGGGTATGGCCGCAGAAAAAAGCCGTAACGTCATGCTCCAGTAGGAGTGCGTGGAAGCGGTGGTTGTTTTCAGGATAGGCGTTCAGGCAGTCATCTTCATGGCGGTGGCGGCCATTGTCGGCGTCGGGGATGGAGACGATGGGCTCATGGCCGAAGATGAAAGCGAGTGGTTTGGTGTTGGCTTCCAGGTCGGCCTTGAGCCACTGGTAGAGGGGATCGGTGACATCGCCATTGGTGCCGATATCCGACTGTCCATCATAGTACTGGTTGAGGACCACGAAGTGGGCATTCTGATAATCGAAGGAATAGGTTGTCTCCTCGCCGTTCCGCGGCCCTTTCTGCACCAGGTTTGGTATGGCCTCCCGGCCCCAGTCGCGGAGCCAGGCCATATCCTCTGGCGTTTCGACTTCGTGATTGCCTACAACGGGATACCAGAGGTAGTCCGTACCCAGCACCTTGTCGAGTGTGTAACGGACGTCCCAGGGTGGATCGATATCGCCGGGGCTGATCATGAAGGCACCTTTGCCGACATCGCTGATAGCCTCACATGCGCCCTGAAAGTATTGGGACGACTCATATTCCGGTCCCGCGTACTGACGCATATCGACGGTGACGATGAATGCGTAATTCTCATCATCGGTTAGGACTCTGTTACATGCGGCCAGGGCACAGACCGCCACCAGCAGCGGCAGGAGCCATGGCTGCCGGCGATTAGTACGGAAGAATGGTGTGTTCATATAAGGTCTCCTTTAGTTGTGGTATGGCCGTATCGTGTGCGGATATCATCCGCGGTGGTCGGAATCGATGAGGATGGCCCGGGCCGGAGCGCCGTCGGCCCCCTCGATCTTGAGCGGGAGCACCACCAGCAGATAGTCCCGCGGCTCCACTTCGGACAGGTCCAGCCCCTCGACGATAAATACATTGGCTCCCAGCAGGCGGTGGTGCACCGGCGCATTTTTGACATGGTAGCCCTCAACCGATAGATAATCCACACCGACAGTCCGGATATTATGCTCCACCAGATACTCCGCCGCGCTCTCGTCGAGGTGGACAAAGTTCTGGTCAAACGGCTCCAGCGATTCGAGTTTGCCGGAGTTGGTGGTCTTAAGCAGGACCGCCTGGATACCGTCGAGTTTACCTTCCAGGTCTCCGCGGCCGATGGCCGAATCCACGTGGGTCAGATCAAGCACCCTGGCCCTGATGACGAGCCGGTCCAGGGAGATGGCCTCAACGGTGCGGTCGCCTTCGCCGAAGTGCCAGGGGGCGTCCACGTGGGTGCCTGTATGCAAGCCCATGGTGACGCGGGAGAGGTTGCAGGAGCCGCCCTCCGCTATACGCCGGACTGGCTGCAGCCGCCAGAAGTCATCCCCCGGCCAGCAGGCCAGACCCTGGCGCAGCGTTACGCTGATATCAATGATCCTATCGGATGAAAAAGTCTCCTGTGACGAAATCATGTCAACGAACTCCTGTCAGAAAAGGCTTGGGTGGCTGGCGAAAGGCGGCAAGACCCTTCCGGCTATTCCCGGCCAGGGCTAGCTTTCCACTAACACCGGCTAGTTTTAATAGCTGGAGTTTATCGCGGTCGCTCCGCCTGGAAAAGGGTTAACTTCATGGCGATTCATTAGTAGACAAGCGCTGATCTTTTCCCTAAAAAGGGGATTCCCCCGGTGCATAGATGTAACCAGATATAAGAGTGCAGGCTTGATAGACCTCGACAATCTCACCTTTCCCATCGTTCAGATTTCCCTGGACCTCACCACCATTGATGAGGCGCTGGAGACCGCCGCCCTGGCCGTAGAGGCCGGCGTGGATTGGCTCGAGGCGGGAACGCCGCTCCTGCTCGGCGAAGGGCTGCACGCCGTGGCCCGGCTGCGCGAGCGATTTCCTGACCATCCCATTGTCGCCGACCTCAAGACCATGGACGGCGGTTACCTGGAAGCAGAGATGATGGCCGGGGCCGGGGCCAACATCGTCGTCGTCATGGGCCGGGCCCACGAGGCCACTATCCGCCAGGTGGTGGCGGCGGGCCGCGACTTCGGCCTGAAAGTCATGGGCGATGACCTGGCCGCCGAAGACAAGGTGGAATGCGCCAGGTGGATGGAAAGCCTCGGCGTTGACTTTATCATTCACCACGTGGGCTACGATGAGCGGCGCATGATAACCGGCCTGAGCCCCATGGACGAACTGGAAGCCATTGTCGGGGCGGTTTCCATCCCGGTCCAGGCGGTAGGTGGACTTACCATCCGCCAGGCCATCGATTGTCCCGCCCACGGCGCTCCGCTGGTGGTTCTGGGCGCGCCGCTGGTGATAGACGCCGACGAATTCGCGACCTCGAGCAGCGACATCGGCGAAATCCTTCGAGAGATCACCGGGGAGATCCGCAAGGTCCCCTATCCGAAAGGATCCCTCCGGGATCGGCGGCCTGGTAAACCAGAAGGAACCAGGCAATGACAACGACTCGGCAGCAGGCGGTAGTTCACTACGCCCTCAGGCCCGGCGGGGTGGAGCTGCGCGAGATGCCCGTGCCGGAGATCGGGGATGAAGATGTCCTGCTGCAAGTAGGCGCCGTTGCGGTCTGCGGGTCCGACATCCACCAGGCCCACAATACCCATACCTGGCCGGTCCAGGTGCCCGTGATCCTGGGACACGAGTTCGCCGGGACGGTAGCCGCCGTCGGTAAAAGGGTCAAGGCCTTCCGTGAAGGAGACCGGGTGGTCAGCGAGACCGCCGCCGAGGTCTGCGGCGAGTGCATCCCGTGCCGGTCGGGGCGCTACAACCTATGCCCGCATCGCAAGGGGTTCGGCTACGGCTTACACGGCGCGATGACATCCTATGTGCAAGTGCCTGCGCGGTGCCTCCACCACATCCCCGATGAACTGTCCTTCCATTTCGCTGCCCTCGCCGAACCCTGTGCCGTCGCTTACCATGCCATGTGTGTCAACTCGGTGATCCGGCCGGGTGACCTGGTGGTAGTCATCGGCCCGGGGTCAATTGGTTTGCTCTGCGCGCGAATGGCGGCGCTTTCGGGAGCCCATCCGCTGATCGTGGCTGGTAAAGCGGTCGATGCCGACCGGCTCCAGACTGCCCTTGGGCTCGGGGCGACGCGCACCGTGAACGTTGATGAAGAAGGCCTGGAAGAAGTCGTGGGCAGCTGCGATGCGCTCGGGGCGGAGCTGGTATGTGAGGCCTCGGGGGCAGGCAAGCCCCTGGAGGTAGCCCTGCGGCTCGCCCGGCCCGATGGCCAGGTTACTAAGGTCGGCTGGTCCCCGCCTGGTATTCCCGTGGAAATGAACCCGTTGGTACAAAAGAATGTCAGGCTGCAAGGATCGTTCAGCCACACGTATGCCATGTGGGAAAAGGTGATCCATCTGCTGGCTGAAGGGCTGCTGATGCCCGAAGAGCTCGTCGGCTTGAAAACCGGCCTGGCGGATTGGGAGAACGCATTTGAATCAATGTACGCGAGCAGGGTGATCAAGTCGGTCCTGCTCCCGGAGGGTTGAACCACATGGAGAATCCGAGAGAAAGAATGGGATCTTTGAAGAATAAAGTTGCCCTTGTCACCGGCTCGACGTCGGGGATCGGCAAGGGCATCGCCCGTTACTTTGCCGGGCTGGGGGCCCTGGTCGTTATCTCGGGCAGGGACGCAGACCGCGGCGCCGCCGTGGTGAAGGAGATCCGGCAGGCGGGGGGTGAAGCGGATTTCAGGGCGGCGGACCTCACGGAGGTGGAACAGTGCCGGCGTCTTATCCGGTTCGCAGCCGAGTGTTTTGGCAGGCTTGATGTCCTGGTGAACAACGCGGGCAACACTTCACGCGGTAATATTGAGTCGACGCCCCTCGAGCTCTGGGACCTGATTATGGCGGTCAATCTCCGGGCACCGTTCTTCTGCATCCAGGAAGCCATTCCCCTGTTCAAAGCCCGCGGCGGTGGATCGGTAGTCAATATCGGTTCGCTCAATGCCTACATCGGAGAGCCGAAGCTGGCAGCCTATTCGGTCTCCAAAGGCGGGCTGATGACGCTGACCAAAAACGCGGCTTCTTGCCTCGGCAAATACCGGATTCGCGTCAACCAGATCAACGTGGGATGGACCTTAACCGAGGGGGAGGAACGGGTGAAAATGGAAGAGGAAGGCAAGGGCCCCGAATGGGTGGAGGAAGCAGTTGCCAGCCGGCCCTTCGGCCGCCTTTTATCGCCCCAGGATGTGGCCTACGCCGCAGCTTACTTTGCCTCCGATGAGAGCGAATGCGTGACCGGGACCGTCATGGATCTCGAGCAATATCCCGCGGGTGCGCCACCGAATTGGTGAGCGGGATTTTTTTGACAGGATCAACATGATTAACAGAATAATATATCTATCTTGTCCATCCTGTTATCCTGTCAATAATATTAGATAGGATTTACATGATGAACTGGATAATGAAGAGAAATTGAAAAACACAAATGACTTACTTAATAAGGATAGAAGTTTTAAAATATTTTTCTTGTCCATCCTGTTATCCTGTCTAAAAAAATGACTCGCCCGCAGCCCAAAATCAGCGTCTTTCCGAAGTGCTTTTTCGATCGGCTCTGTTCGGGTGAGATGGATATGATCGAGTGGATTCATGCGGCGGCGCAGCTGGGAGCCGAGGGGATAGAGCATTACGACGGCTTCTTCAAGAGCCTCAACCGCGAGGATATGGAACCGGTTCTGCGGGCGATGCGCGAGACCGGGCAGGAGACCTCCATGCTCTGCTTTTCGCCCGACTTTACCCATCCCGATCCGGAGGAACGCCGGCGGCAGATAGAGCGGCAGAAGGCTGCCATCGATGTTTGCGCCACGCTCGGAACGAACTACTGCCGGACACTGAGCGGCCAGAACTTTCCCGGCATGACTCGACACGAGGGAATCGAACGAACTGTGGACGGCATCCAACGATCCTTGGAGTACGCCGAACGGCGGGGCGTCACCCTCTGCATGGAAAACCACTACAAGGACGGCAACTGGGTCTACCCGGAATTCGCCATGCCCGAGGAGATTTACCTGGAGATTATCGAACGGATCAGTTCATCGCTGTTCGGAGTGCAGTACGATCCCTCCAACGCCGTCGTTGGGGGTTACGATCCCATCAAGTTTCTGGAAAAGGTCAAGCACCGGGTCGTGACCATGCACGCCTCGGACCGCTACCTGGCCGAAGGCGCGACGCTTGAAGACCTGAGGCAGGCCGACGGCACCATCGGCTATTCCGACAAGCTCCTGCACGGCGTTACCGGCCAGGGCCTCAACGACTACGACGCGATCTTCCGCATCCTTTCCGGTGTCGGCTTCAGCGGATGGATCTCAGTCGAGGACGGGGTGAACGGCCTGGATGAGATCCGGCGCTCGGTGGAGTTCCTCAAGGAGATGCGCGCCCGGTACTACGGCTGAGCGGGGGTGGTCGATGTTTTCGAGGGAGAGTTTCGTGAGGAGAATGTAGGTGGGCATGAGAGACCTCCTTATTAGAAGGCAACATACTTCTGGACTGCTTGGAACCAATAAGACAGCAAAGGGTGATAGCCCAAGAGTTAGCTCGGTTGGTCGGTGTAGGTTGTCTTATCTAATTCAATTTGCACGGATGCCTTGGCTCCACAAAATGGACAATAATTGACTTGACTCTCATACTCATCATTGCCCACCCAAAATCTCCCTTCGTCGTCTTCAATGCAATAGTGAATAGCCGGTCCATAAGACGCGTGTGGTGATTCACATTCGCAATTATGCTTTGCCACCGGAATCCTCCCTTAGTTTATAACTCAAGCTCAACCTTCGGTGAAACTGATAAACTTCGGCCTATTATTTTGGGGTCATATTCTTTATGTTCGATGAATTATTGCAGGCTATTATCAACAAATTCCTGGAATTCCTGGAATAGCTCCCACGCTTCTACGTAGCCAAAAAAGCCAAGCTCAAGATGTTGACCATCCATCTGCAATGTGATTGTCCGTGCCTTCCATGTTACTGGTAGCAATCTCCTGTCGTAGGCATTGAATTCAAACTTAAAATTATGCGAAAGGCAATTTCTGATTATCCGGGCAAATTGGAACCATGGTTCTGTCTTGAACAATCTACTCTGCGCGCTTTCTTCGCAGTATTCTTTGATGAGTTCGAATGATTCCTTAATCAGTGATCGTAGGAGCATATTGAGGAATTCCTTGATCGCGATGCTACGATCATTATCGTTGCGAAGAAGATTGGTGACCTGGTCAAACGTGATATTGTATTGTCCAAAGGCCACATTGCTTTTGTTAAAGGATTGGATATGATTCGTCATTATTAAATAGAGAAATCGCCGCGAGGCCCAGAATATAATTGTTCTTAGCATTCGTTAGCTGGCTCGCTAGATCATCTTTGGTCATGGTTGTACCTTTTACTCTATTATGCGATTCAAATAATAAGCTACAGCTGGCGTACGAAAGAAACAAAGGAAAGCGGTAAGACTTCCCGACCACCCCCTCACGTCAGCACGTCCTTGCGTCTGAACAGCTGGCTGTTAGATGGTGTAATCTTGATGAGCCTTACACAAGTTCGAGGAACGCCCCCACTTCATCTCGGTTAAAATCGAGGATAGCGCTGTGGTGCCGCCTGAGAATCGCCCCGATGTCGCGTGTCGAGCAGTTACCCTTGCGAATCCAAACTACCTTAGGTGGGTGACCGAACACAAAGCTCCGTTGATGGAAGTCGGCATCCTTCGAGACGATCACCAAATCGTGTTCCCTGGCATGTGTCCAGACTGCCTCGTCTTCGGCCCGCTCCAGACCTACATCGCGGACGTGGATCGAGTCCGGATAGAGGTCAAGGAGCGCGGATACAAGGTGCGGGGAGAGATTTTCGTCGAAAAGGAATTTCACGCGGGTGGTACTGAGACCAGCTTCCGCTCCCGATCAGCGGCAAAGGCCAGGCAGGCGCGGATGTCTTCGCGCGTGAGGTCCGGGAAATCGTGAAGGATTTCGTCTTCGGACATGCCGGAGGCCAGATACTCCAGCACCTCGTAGACCGTAATGCGGAGACCGCGGATGCAGGGCTTCCCGCCGCGCTTGCCCGCCTCGATAGTGATCAGTTCCTGGTAGTTCATGCTGAAAGGTACGGATGAATAGCGTGAAGGTCAATCGCTAGGTACGCGGCAGCCTCATACAGGTATGATTTCTTCCTTTACGAGGTGTAGACGAATAATACTGGGGCGGGCTTGATCATCAAAATGACACTCAACGGCATCCTTAACCATTGCGCGCAGATCCTCAAGCGTATCTGCTTCCGTGAAAATGGAATGAGACACTGCCTTAGCTTCGTACCCTCCCTCCGGCGACTCATTTACCAGGAAGATAATCTCGCTTTCCACAGTCAATCCTTTCTACGGTAAGGGTTCGACCTTTTCTACAGGCTCCAAGTTCTTTGCCCTCTCCCACGCAGCCCGCAATTCCTGTTGGTGCAGGGAGGCCCATTCGGTCATCAGGCCCATAGCCCGGGGAGGAAGATTACCTGCTATCACTGACAGAGTTTCGATGTTCACCACTGCCTGGCTTTCCTCGTACTCAGCGTGAAAATGCGGTGGGTGATGGTCATCGAAGTACATTTTGATGACGATGCCATAGAAACGGCTAATTTCAGGCATCTACGTCGGCTGCTTTCAATTTCGGAAATACTTCTTCGGGTGTCTTTCCCGTGAGCCGGAGGTAAAGTGCGTCGGGACAGAGCTCGATCTCATCGTTCCATGCGATTGCCCTGTCAGCTCCTATATGCACTTTCTCGAAGGCTCGATAATCATCCCAGGCGGCAAATACACCCCGGCCAGCAATGTGGGAAAGGTCCACTTCTCCTTCGGTACCATCGGTATAACGAAGCCACAGCCTGTAATCCACTAAAGCTTTTACTTCTATTGGCTTGAACACTGGTTCTGTTTCCTTCATATTAAAATCCGATTTTTCACCATAGTCACTTAAACCTCCGCAAAATCAATCTACAGCCGACGAGCAAGAGAAACAAGGACTACAGCAAGAGTATCCCCATATCCTTTGCCATCACGTCAGCACGTCCTTGCGCTGAAACAGCACGAACGCCACCGCCACGAAGACCGCCGAGTACGCTCCCAGATGGATCACGCTGTTCAGCACCTGGTCCCAGGGGATGGGATCACGGAAGGCGTACTGCCACAGGACGAAGTGGGTGGTGAACAGGTGCTGCTGGAACCAGGCGAAGGCGTCGAGTTGAATGATGGTAATCAGGCCGCTGACGATAATAATGGCCATGGTGCCCACGATGGGGCCGATTGCGTTGGTCACCATCACTGAGAACATGAAGGTGAGGGCGGTAACGGTGAGCATGATGTAGAAGGCGAAGAGGTAAGCCAGGGCGAAGCGCGCCAGGGCCAGGTCCCAGGGCAGGATGAGAATGCCCTGTTTGTCGATGAGGAACACATCTCCCACCCCCAGCCACCAGTTGCCCAGGCCCAGGCTCAGGATTCCCAGCCAGGCGATCAGGGCGGCGGAGTACGTGGCGGCGGCCAGCAGCTTGGACGTGAGCACCTGGGTCCGGCTCACGGGTCGGGTCAGGTAGATGCGAAAAGTGCCCGCCGTGCCCTCACCGGCCACCACGTCCCCGGCCACGAGGGTGATAAGAAACGGAATGTGAATGAACAGAGTGTTCATGAGGAGGTAACTGGCCCACATGCCGTTAGCCAGGTTGCCGGTGGTGATAAACTCATCCCCCAGGTTGCGGAGCAGATCCCGTTGGATTTCCGCCCCGCCTATACTGAAGCCCCACATCGCCAGGATCACTCCCGCGCCAATGGCCCCGAAGCCGATGTAGGTGCGCCACTTACTGAAAGCCTTGATGATCTCGTTGACGTAAAGGTGCCACAGGACCATCATGGCAGTTCCCCTCCGGTGTCGGGAGATCCAAACAGTGACAGGAAATAGTCCTCCAGTCTGGAGACGGGGGTAAGGGAGTAGATCTCTACCCCCTGTTCAGTCAGTGCCCGGGCCACCTCGGGACGGTGCTGGTGATCGACCCGGAAACACAGCCGTCCGTTCTCTTCCTCTACCTGGGAGACGATAGGGAGCCCCTCAAGAACGGCCCTGGCGGTATCTATGGGATCGGCCTGAAGCTCGGTGAGGGTGGCCGTTTCCGCCGAAAGGAACTGCTCCACCGGACCCGATACCAGCAGCTTGCCCTCGCTAAGGACCGCCATGCCGGTGCAGATCTGTTCGACTTCGTTAAGCAGGTGGGTTGAGAGGAAGACCGTCATTCCTTCCTCGTGGGCGAAACGGCGGATCATCTGGCGCACCTCGTGCATTCCCTGGGGGTCGAGGCCGGTGGTGGGCTCATCCAGGATCAGGAGGCGGGGCCGGTGCAGGATGGCCTGGGCGATGCCGAGACGCTGGCGCATTCCGTGAGAATAGGTTTTAACCCGATCGCGGGCCCGATCCTCAAGGCCCGCCAGCTGTAGCACTTCAATGCAGCGGGCTTCATCTACCCCAGTGTACAGACGCGCCAGCAGCTTCAAGTTTGCCAGGGCCGACAGGTTGCCGTAGAAGTCGGGTTCGTCTACCAGGGCCCCCACCTGGCGCAGGTAGCGGGGATATTCCCGCCGGATGGATTGGTTGAAAATGTAAGCCTTGCCTTCGGTGGGGCGGATTAGGGACAGGAGCATGCGGATGGTGGTGGTCTTGCCGGAGCCATTGGGCCCCAGGAAGCCGAAGATCTCCCCCTCCTGCACTTCCAGGTCGAGTTGGTCCACCGCCAGGCGCTTGCCGAAGCGCTTGGAAAGGTTCCGGGTGGCGATGGCGGGCGGCGGCATATTGATGATAATCAGTGACTATTCAAGTAGGACCTGACGGACATCAAGCCCGTCGAGCATTTTTTGTGCCTGAATATACGAAAATGATAGCTGTCATCCGTAATGTAATGACAGGTCAAAGGGGTCCTGGTGCCGGGCGAACCTAAGGGAAAGCGCTATCTTGTGGTGAGTAATTATGCCTAATTCCGATATTGGGCTATAAATACACCTCCTAAGTGAGTTGATTACGGTAGTTACCAACCCCAACAAAATCCACCCCGGGAGGTGAAGATTTATGACGCATGGGGTTTTACCGTTGTTTCCGACCTCACCCCCCCCGCCAGCTGGCGGATCAGCGGTGAGCGGTCAGCACGAAGCGCAAGGGGGACCAAATAATATACTTCGGCAGGTTTATATTGAACAACCCCCCGTAATACTGTAACCTTTCCGGGTGAGCACTTTCGAATTGTCAACTGTCGCTAGACGCCATGTCCGCCCCGCAAGCAGTCCTTGACCTGATCGAGCGATTCGAGCGCAACCTGGCCTCTACCACGCGCAAGCGGGGCACCGCCGAGGTGGACGACAAGCCGGAGGTCAAGAAGGCGCGGGCGGGGTCTGCTGCACCCCTACCTACATCGTGGACTATATCGTCCCTACGGTATTGCTGATATTTGCAAAAACGTTAGCCCGACCAACAAAATCAAATAGGGGGGGGGAAATCATGAAACGGTTGATCTTACTTATTCCTTCAATCATTTCAATAGCATCTATTCTCATTGCTCAGTCTTTGCCGGATTCAGTTCAGACTAAAAGCCCAATTACGGGCATCCGCCGTACTGGAAACATAGAGCAGGAACTTGGTGGAATTGTTCTTCGGGTAACTGCTGTGACTTTTAAAGATATTGCTGGTTCTGAATGGGCGGACCTTTCCAGTGCATGGGAAGGAATTAAGACTGTGGGTTTAATCGAGTGGGAATTAGAAAATACTACCGATAAAAAACTTCGCATATTCCCAAATCAAGGTACAGTTATTGTGGGAACAGAGCAAATTGATCTAACAAGTTTTTTCATTTGGGAGAAAGGAGATATTGGGGGCGATATATATCCTGGAATTAAGAAGAACTCTATTCAGCCTTTCGGAATCAAGCGGACACCTTGGCAGGAAGTGACTGAACTCAGAATTATTATAGATACACCTTTTGCATCTGAGACTCATCCAGGTCCATTAGAAAAAGGTTTTGACATCAATATATCATTCAAATAATTACTAAATAATACTTCTATTTTGAAAATGGCAAACTAACTAGCTGGGAGGATTAATAAAAATGAAATATCTTTTTCCCGCACGGAGCACCAGCGGACGGCGCTGCAAAGGCAGATTGATGCTACTGACAGGCAAATTGACAAGCTTGTGTACGAGCTGTATGGGCTGGGGCAGGAGGAGATAGGGATAGTGGAGGGGCTGTCAATTAATTAGGATGAAGCGTTGAAATGTTTGAACACTACATTAAAGAACAACAAGAACTTTTACCCTATCTTGATAAATATTATCAGGAATTGAAATCTGTGGATTTCCCCGAAATAGGGATACGTGGTATTAATTGGGATGAATCAAGAATAAAGTTTAATGTTAATAAATGGTTACAAGAAATAAGGATTTCCACAAAAGAAATACGATATGCATACTGTTTTTCAAAAGCATATAACTTACTAAGAAAAAAATACTTAGAGGATACAGCATCAGATAAGTTTCCAAGAGGCTATGAGATAATACTATTTGAATTGCCTTTCTGGATAAGATCTCTGTTAGACCACCTACATTCATTTAGAGAGAAGGTAGCACATTTGATTTTTGATCTATATGACCAAAGCCTTGTTCTTAAAAAGTGTGGTGAGCAAAAAGTATTAAGTCACTCTGAAATAACATTCTTCAAAGCATTTGATGCTTTAAAGATATTCCAGGGTTCCATCCAATGGATTCCACCCGATGACCACCAGAAGCTTATTACGGTCTTCAAATCGTTATGCAATCAGGAAATAAAAGAGCTTTTTGAAATACGTAATGGATTTACACATAGATCTGAGCCGCCAATTGAAGCAACTGGAACAGGCCCAATAATATTAGGCGGGAAAGAAACAGCAAAGGATGAATTCACTGTTTACCTTCTTAACGATGAAACTTGCTCGTATCAACATATCGAAAGTCTAGTCCTGAAATCCTGGGATCGAATGAGAGAAGCCATACTGAGTATTACAGGGCTGAGATGTTTTGAGTAACAACGGATCGAGTAGGATTCTATGCGCATCGTCAAATGGCTGTCGCCCGCACCGGGCGCGAGCAGACGGCGCTACAAAGGCAGGGGGAACAACCTCACCCCCTTCGCTGGCGCGAAGCCTCCTCTCCGTTCAACGGAGAGGGGGAAACACGCAGTGTGGGGGTGAGGTTCTTCGCGCACCTTGCGCACCCGGCGAAAGACAACCCCTTTCCGTTTCCTTATATTCCCTCCGCATGAAAAAGCCCGCAACATACCACAGCAAGCCATCGTTGCGAGCGAGTTTACCTCGCGCCTTTAGTCCCGTCCTGAATCCCGCTCCTAGTCCCGCCAAAGGCGGGGCCATCGGCGGGGTAGTATGAACGTAGACGGGTCTCGTCGGGCAAAAACTCTAAAATGCGGAATTTTGTAGGGGTTTTGTTGAATTTTGCACCGCAAGGAATCCATCCTGGACGTTCTGAACCGTCGCCCATCGTACCAGCTGGTAAACTCGACACCACCCCAACAGTGCTCTCGTCGGGGGAAGCCTTGAAAAAAACGAATTCTGTAGGTGTTTTGTTGAATTCCTCGCTGGTTCTTGCTCCCCCTTTTGCTCCCGGCGGTTCGCTCTTCGCTCTTCTCTGCGTTCTCAGCGTGCTCTGCGGTGAAGCTCTTCAGACTGCCACTGCCAAGGCTCGCCGTAGGCGGCTACGCCGAGGCCTGCCACTTTCTCCCCTCTTTGTCTTTTCTCTTTGCGACCTTGGTGTCTTTGCGGTTCTCTTTTCCCTCTTCGCTCTTCTCTGCGTTCTCAGCGTGCTCTGCGGTGAAGCTCTTCAGACTGCCAACTGCCAACTGCCAACTGACTACTACTCACCTGGTATTTCGGGGGAACTCCCGTTATGCCCAGCCTTGATACCCCAACCCTGGCGGTGTAGCTTGACCGCTGCCAGCCTGGATAGATTATCAATGGAGGACCTATGACACCGCATCGAATAGGGATTATCGGCTACGGCGGTTTTGGCCAGTTTCTACACCGGGCGTGGGCGACCTTGGACCGGGTGCAGGTGGCCGCTGTGGCCGATATGGACCCTGGGCGGGACCCCGGACCGCCGGTTCGTTTTTACCGTCAGTGGGAAGAATTGACAGACGATCCGGGTATCGATCTTGTCGTAATTGCCACACCTCCCTTCACCCACGCGGACATGGCCTGTGAAGCCATGACCCAGGGTAAGCACGTGCTCATCGAAAAGCCGATAGCCACTTCTCTTGAAGGTGCCCGGCGCATCATGGACCTGCGGGATAAAACCGGGCAGGTAGCCGGCATCGATTACATGCTGCGATTTAATCCACTGGTGGAGGCACTGGCGTCACTCACCCACAGCGGCGTGTTCGGCGCCCTGCGCCGGGCAGTGGTGGAGAATTACGCTCAGGACGAGATCCTGCCCCCAGGCCATTGGTTCTGGAACCGCGAGATCTCGGGGGGTATTCTGGTGGAGCATGGTGTTCACTTCTTTGACCTGATTAACAGTCTGACTACGGCAATACCCAGGCAGGTGAACGGCATGGCTCATGGCCGCAACAGCTCTCAGGAAGACCAGGTGCTGGCCACGGTAGTCTATGACAACGGGCTAATGGCCACCCATTACCATGCCTTTTCCCGGCCCGGCTTCTTCGAGCATACCTCCATCCGGCTGGTGTATGATCTGGCCCAGATTGATCTACTGGGCTGGATTCCACTCGTCGGACAGGTAACGGCGCTGGTGAACGAAGCAACGGCGAAGGTCCTTTATGACCTGCCGGATTTCCAGGAAAAGGAGAAAATGGCTATCAAAGATGTGCCGGACCTTTCACGGCCGGAAGGGTGGGGGGAGAGACCGCCGGTCCTGGCTGATGGTGGAGAGGCGGTGGTCGTATCCGGCGGCTGCACCTACCAGGTGGACACTTACATTACCGGAACGTTCGCCGCAGCGGGTACTAAAGGGGAGGTTTACCGGGCGTCCCTCCAGGGGCTGCTGGCGGATTTAATATGTAAAATTGAAAAGCCGGGACACTCCCTACGGGTGGGGCTGGAGGAAGGGCTGGCAAGCCTGGAGCTGGCGCTGCAGGCCACAACCGCGGCCCGGACTGGTGTGAAATGCAACCGCTCGTGAGTCCGCGGCTTTATTCAGCGTATGGGATGTACGGGCGGCCGTGCTCTTCCAGCCAGTTGAGTATTTCCCGGACACTGCCCGTCGCCAGGGCCAGGGTAGTATCGGCGGCGCCGTAGTAGAGATAGAGAGTGTCGCCGTCCGGTTGAATGGTGTAGCCGCAGGGGAAGACCACGTCGTCCACATCTCCGGATAGTTCATAGATCTCTTCGGGACTGAATATCCACTCATCACCACGCAGCAGGCAACGGTTGGGTTCTGCCAGGTCGAGCAGGGCCAGCCCCAGCCGGTAGATGGAGCCGGCGGCTGTTTGACGGACGCCGTGATAGAATATCAGCCAGCCCCGTTCCGTCTCGATGGGCGGGGGTGCCAGGCCGATCTTGTCGGCGTCCCACCAGCTGCCTTTCCGGGCTTCGAGAATCAGCCGGTGATCGCCCCAA
>CAZULW010000035.1:0-22688 GCA_964621455.1 uncultured bacterium | reverse complement strand
CTTACTGTTTCCGCTCTCGAAGGTAACATATAATCCCCATCATGGCCAATCACTCGGTCCTGGATGACCTCCCGGCATCGGGCTCCAAGCGGCTGATGGCCATCTGGCAGGCCTTGGACCCAACTCGAAACCCGGAACTATTGTCTTACTGCTAACCGCTGACCGCTGAATGCTTCCTCACCTCAGCCCCGCGAACTCCGGCTGGGCCAGTACTTCAAGCACCTCCTCATGGATTCGGCCGTTGCTGGCCAGGATGCGGCGGCCGGAGAAGGGCATGGGGCCGCCCAGCCAGTCGGAGGTGCTGCCGCCCGCCTCGCGGCAGATGAGGTCACCGGCGCACAGGTCCCACGGCCTCAAGTTAGCCTCGTAGAAGGCGTCGAAGCGACCGGCGGCCACGTAGCAGAAGTCCAGGGCCGCGGCTCCCAACCGCCTGACGCCCTGGCAGCGGTCGGACAACTCCCGGTACAGGTCGAAGCTGCGATAGAACACCTCGTCGTGGCTGTAAGGGAAGCCGGTGACCAGGAGGCTGTTCTGTAGTGTATCCACCGGACTCACCCGGATAGGCAGACCATTGAGAGTAGCCCCCCGGTCTTTGACCGCCACGTACTCCTCACCTTGGGCCGGGTTGATGACTACCCCCACCACCGTTTCGCCTTCCAGCTGGTAGCCGATGGATACGGCGAAGATGGGCAGGCCATGGACGTAGTTGGTGGTGCCGTCCAGGGGATCGATGACCCAGTGATGGGGAGAGGGGGTGGACTGGTCGTAGTCCCCTTCTTCGGCCACGATAGTATGCTCCGGGAAGGCCCGGCGCAGGGTGGAGACGATCGCTTCTTCACTGGCCAGGTCCGCCTCGGTGACAAGATCCACCACCCCCTTTTTTTGCACTTGCTCCAAGCGCTGAAACTTGTCCATGAGGATAGCCCCCGCCCGCCGGGCGATCTCCAGGGTTGTCTCTAATATGCGGTCGAGTTCAGGCATGGAGGCTCTTATACGCAGAATCCAGAAGGATACCAGGTGGTTACTTATCGAAGGGGCCTTCGCAAGCTGGAAGAAGCCGGCACCATCACGAGGCCTCCTGCTGTCCCAGGGAATCCTTCCGGGCGAGATATTCTTGATAGGTCAGGTGCTTGCGGGAGAAGTATTCGTTGGTCATAACCTTGAGTGTCCCGGTCAGAAATATCACTCCAATGAGATTGGGAATTGTCATCAGGCTGAGAGCGATGTCGCCGAAGTTCCATACAAACGTCAGGGGCAGGACAGCGCCTATAAAATTGAAAGAGACATAGACCCAGCGGTATGGCCTGATGGCTTGGGGACCAATGAGATATTCAACAGAGCGGTCACCATAGTAGCTCCAGGCGACCATCGTGCTGTAAGCGAAGAGGAAGACGGAGGTGTTGACAATGATGCTTCCGATCTGCGGGGCAACACTGAACCCGGTGCGAAAAGCCTCCCGGGTGAGTGCGGCGCCGGTGAGGGTCGTTGACTCCAGGACGCCGGTGGAAAGGATGGCAAGGCCGGTCATGGAGCAGACGATGAGAGTATCTATAAAGGGGCCCATGAGGGCAACGGCCCCCTCACGCACAGACTCTTTTGTCTTGGCGGCGGCGTGGGCAATCGGCGCAGAGCCTTGACCGGCTTCGTTGGAATACAGGCCCCGGCGGATGCCCCACATGATGACGGTAATGAGGCCGCCCCAGCCGGCCTTCAGGGAAAACGCTTCTGTGAAAATGGCTGTAAGACTGGGTAGTATAGCATGAGGTCTTGTCAGGAGGATAAGCAGGGCGCTCCCAACGTAGAGTACCGCCATGGTGGGCACCAGTCGGCTTGCTACGGCCGCAATCCGTTTGATGCCCCCAATGATCACAAGCCCTACCAGGAATGCAATAGTAAGACCAGTCACCCAGGTTGGAACACCATAAGTGCTGATGGTCTGGGCAACGGTGTTGGCCTGGTTCATGTTTCCGGTGCAGAAAGAGCAGATGGTGGCCAGGATCGCGAAGGCCAGGGCCAGCGGTTTCCAGGCAGGTCCAAGGCCCCTTTCGATATAATACATGGGCCCACCGGAGGCGGAACCGTCTGCGTGAATTGTGCGGTAGTAATGGGACAGGGAGCACTCGGAGTATTTCAGGGCCATGCCCAGGAGTGCGGTTACCCACATCCAGAAAAGGGCGCCGGGGCCGCCCAGGCGCAAGGCCAGGGCAACACCGGCGATGTTGCCAATGCCGATTGTGGCGGAAAGGGCCGCCGACAGGGCTTGAAAGTGGGTGACATCCCCTTCATCCTCCGGGTTGTCATACTTGCCGCCGATGACCTCGAAACTGTGCTTCAGTTTTCGCAGTTGGATCCAGCGCAGTCGAAACGACACGAAAATACCGGTTCCCAGGAGGATAAAAATAAGCGGCAGTGAAATCCAACCGCTGAAGGTTGCGGTCCATTGCGCTAGTGTTTGGCCAAGATTGGTGAATAGCTCCAAGAAATCTCCTTGATACAATTATTACAGGTGTCAGCCATGGGATCAGATTGTATCGGGTGTGGCCCTGAGCTGGGCGGATAATAGCCAATGAAATGGGAGTCTTCCAAATAAAACTTGCCCGCCGCCGGGCAAAATCGGGCACAGAGTGTTTCGGCGAGATGATGGTTCGTTCGTATATTCCATGATATGAGCAGGGTGCTGATAAAGGAAATCAATGTCTGGTCCGCGGCGCGGACGGTATTCCCCCTGGCCTGGATTGTCTCTTCTATTATCATTTTTGGCAGCTACCTGCTGGTCGGCGGTCTCATCATCAATTTCGCTAGTGAGTTTACTGACGTGCCTATCGTGGACCGGGGCGCCGGGGTCGCAGTGGGAATTTTATTCAGCCTGGTAATGGGGTTCCTCAGCACCGTAGCGGCCACCCTTATCGCCGTCGCAGCGGCTGTGATATATAACTTTCTTGCGGCCCTGGGCGGGGGCGTCTCCATCGGTCTCTCGGAGCCTTTTCCAGCCCCGGAGCCGACACAAGGCGAACCTGGTTCGGGCAAAGTGGAAGGCCCCGGGGTGGAGCCGTAACCGTAAGGAACATGGCGGATAGGGCCTTACCCGATATTAAATTATGCCGTTGGAGCCGCGCACCATTCGCACAGGTCTTTATGTATTCCGGGTGTCAGTGCTCCGGTTCGGGTTGTTAAGATTTTAGCGCATGTCTCAGCCGCATTATAACGTACTATTAAGGGGCCGGGGGCTCGTCCTGCTCTGGCTGCTCGCTTTTATGATGGGCGGTCTGATTGGGCAGACCACGCCGCGCCCGGGGTGGCCCCGCCTGACAGGGCCGCCGGACCGCGATGCGATCACTCTGTTCGTCCTGGATTTCGACAACCTCCCGGGGGATACCCGCCTGGATTGGCTTTCCAAGGCGCTGAAGGACATGGTTCTCCTGCGGATGGAGGAAGAGCCCCGGATCATTGCCCGTGACGCCGGGGATATCGCCCCTTTCCTTGAGGCGCGTGTCGCGGAGAGAGCCGGCGAGGCCCGCCGCCTGGCCAGCAATACCCTCCTGCTGATGGGTGCCTACCGCCGGGAAGATGCCCGGTTGGTGGTGGACCTGCAGCTGCTGGACATAAAAGACTGGTCCAGCCTGCGAATGGAGTCCCTGGAGGCGCTGTACAGCGACATCCCTCAGCTCAACGAGCTGCTGGTGGAGAAAGTTCTGTCTATGGTGAAAGGTCTGGAGTTCTTCAGCGGCATCGACCTGGAGGCACCACCGGAAGCCGCAGTGCGACCCTTCCCGCCACTGGAGGCCGTGAGGCCCGGCTTAGCCCCGGCCGAAGAGTACAGTCGGCAGCTGCCCCAGGTTCAGGAAGACCTGGCCCGCGCCCTGGAAGACCTGGAGGAAGCCATGGATGTGTACTCCGGATACCGGCAGGAATCCACCGGTACCCTCCAGTCCGAAGAGAGTTATTACCGGGACTTTCAGCTGGAAGGCTTCGGCACGCTGCCGGTAGAAAAGGCCCGCTACACCGAGCTGTTCGAAGACGTACTGCGCAGGGTGGCCGACAATCCCTATTCGGCGGACATCGGCGACCTGAGCATGGAGGTGGACCCCTACAACGACAACCGGGTCTATATCAGCATTCCCGTGTCCTACCGGGTCAAGCAGACCCTGGTGGAGGATATGCTCTACAGCCTGCCTTACGTGTCCACCCGGGAAGAGCGCCGCCTGCGGACCATCAGATACGATAAGTCCAAGTTCAACTTCACTTCCAACCTTACCGACCGCATCGCCCGAGGGGATTACCGGGTGGTGCCGGTGGTGCAGCTGCTTGACCCGCAGGGGGTGGTTCGGGCGGTGCTGGTGGACAGCCCGGACATGTCGTGGGAGCGCTATTTCCCAAGGGACGGCGTCAGGGTGGTTCGGCAGAAGCGGTTCGTGCCCCTGATGGCCATCACCACCAGCGGGTTCAGCGTGGACGTGCGCCTGGAGACCTCCGACGTGGATGTGTTCTACGAGTTTGACATAGACGTGAACCAGTTGTCCAGCTATGCCCGGGTAGTTGTCAGGTTCATGAAAGAGGACGCGCTGCTGCGATTCCTCGGGTCTCTGTGAAAGCGCCGCTATGGGCGGGGGATCACGCCTTGCCTGTCCTCTGCCAGCGGCTTTATATTCCGGCGGCTTTTTGGAGTGGGGAATCGTCTAATGGCAGGACGTGTGACTCTGGATCACAAAATCGGGGTTCGAGTCCCTGTTCCCCAACGAGTAAGACTTACGGCGCATTCGTCTAGGGGTTAGGACGCCGGCCTCTCACGCCGGTAACAGGGGTTCGATTCCCCTATGCGCTACGAGACTGGACTGTCGTGCTGAGCTTGTCGAAGTACGACGGACCAGGTCACCCTTCGAGAACCTCAGGGCGACCCGCCAGAAGCATGAGGAAATAACGCGCCCGTAGCTCAACTGGACAGAGCGTCTGGCTACGGACCAGAAGGTTAGGGGTTCGAGTCCTCTCGGGCGTACCGACGAGAATCCCCGGTTCTATAAGAGTGCCGGGGGTTTTTCATGTGGCGGTTGGGGATTCGCCTCCGACCTTTTGCGTCGGGGGTCCAGTCCTCTCGGGCGTACGGACGATGCCACCGGTTACCCATAAGAGGCCGGGGGTTTTTTATCCGCCAGCCGGCGGATAGGGGAGTGTAGTCTGTGGCGATATGCGCAGCCACAAAATAGCCACACTAACCATTTACCCACAAGACCTAGGCTCCATATTGTTAGGTATCAGAGCAATGTGGGCTATAAATGCATTTTTGCAAAGAGACACTTTTAAAGGCTTCTACATCGCCTGCTTGGTGACACCAGAATACAGCAAGTCCATCAAGATGGTGATCCTGTACTCCCATTTAATCAGGAACTACACAGGATGGATTTTTTATGTGTTAACTGAAGCCCAAAATCCTAACTTTAAGAGCGGTCCAAAGAATAGGGGCGGGACAGTCGACTACTAGTATGAGTAAGCTCGTCAGCGGTGTTTCTAAATAGAAACCTAAAAAGAGAGAGAAACAGATGCGTGTACTTATCCTTCTAATTGTTTTTCTGAGTTCAATAAACGCTCAACTTATACGATACCCGTTTACTAACTACCGGGGGTTCAGTAAAATTGACCATATTAGAGCTTTAGTACATACTGATCCTAGTTATGTCGAGCTATTCTCCAATTCAGAAATTGAAGAACAAATCTATGAAATTGCCGGTACAATACTACCAAAGAGAATTACTCTCGGTGAAATTAAACGTGATCCCCTGGACAGTGATGAACTTTACAAGATCGCCCTTGGTCAACTTGAAGCTCCTGTTGAGTTACGATTATTTGTCTCGATACGGGCAAAGGAGATGAAATCAGACCGATACTATGGATATCTGGAGTTATCTCTCACTGAAATGACAAAATCGAGCTTCATTGAAAGTGGGCCACCGGGGAGTGAGACTCCGATCGTTGAGGCACTATGGCATCCTGCTTTCATACAAGCTCCTTTTGTTCAGCGTCAAAAAATCTTCATTAATGCGGAAAAAAAGGATATTAGAAATATCCTGCGCGATACGTCTCATGACGTCTTTAGTTATCTACTCAATTTGATGCTTGAAGAACCGTAGAACAGGGGTGCAATCAGATTAAGTCACGTAATTCGGTAGCCGATTCACATACTCCAATGCAAGCTCGAAATGGGGGTGGGTGTAAAGCCGAGTAATGCTACTGGTTCATGGGCCATTAAAACCCGTCTGTCCTCTATGTTTAACCCCAAGTCCCTTAGCGTGTTGTTGAAGGTGTGTCGGAAGCTGTGCAGGGTGGCCCTTCTTTTCCTTGCGTAGCATTCCTATCGGCCCTGTAACTTACAAGTGTTATTTTACCTTAGGGAAAATGAAACGACTTGTTTCACAGTTGGAGGGGCAGTTTGCGAAGTCCAGTTCTCTGGACGTAGCTGTTCGGCGAAACCTGAAGGTTCTGGATATTGATAGTGAGGAGTAACTTGTCCAAGGTGGTCGCAAAATGCGGCCACCTCCAATATCATCTGTAGGGAAATTAGCGTTGACCAACGGCACGGCGATTATTCCGGTTGGGCGTATTGAGGAACGGATCCTGCTTATCCGCGGCCAGAAAGTGATGATAGATAATGACCTGGCCATGCTGTATGGCGTTCAAACAAAAAGGCTCAATGAGCAGGTCAAGCGAAATAAGGAGCGGTTCCCGGCAGATTTCATGTTCCAACTAACAGCCGAGGAGAAAGCCGAACTGGTCGCAAATTGCGACCACTTGGAAAAGCTCAAGCACTCTCCTTCCCTCCCCTATGCATTTACAGAACACGGTGCAATCATGGCCGCAAGTGTCCTCAATTCTGAACGGGCTGTGGAGGTTAGCGTATACGTTGTCCGTGCATTTGTGCGGCTACGGGAATTCTTGTCTACACATAGAGAGTTGGCAATTAAACTGGCTGATCTGGAGCGCAGGTTGGAAAGTCACGATGAAGCGATCCAATCGCTCGTCGAAGCTATTCGCCAGTTGATGGTGCCACCCGAGTCAAAGCGAAGCAGAATCGGGTTCATACGTGAAGACCAACCATGACTGATAATCATGACCACTTCCTCCACCAGGCGCTGCGTGAGGCCCAGCAGGCCTTCGAGGAAGGAGAGGTGCCCGTCGGGGCCGTGGTGGTGCGCGAGGGCCAGGTCATCGGGCGGGGGCACAACCGGCGGGAGGCCCTCCGCGACCCCACCGCCCACGCCGAGCTGCTGGCCATCACCGCCGCCGCCAACTCCCTTGGTGGCTGGCGCCTGGAGGGGTGCACGCTGTATGTCACCAAGGAGCCGTGCCCCATGTGCGCCGGGGCCATTGTCAACAGCCGCCTGGAGCGACTGGTCTTCGGCGCCTGGGACGAGCAGGCCGGCTGCTGCGGCTCGCTCTACCAGCTCTGCCGCGACCCGCGCTTCAGCCACCAGGTGGAGGTTACCGGCGGGGTGATGGAACAGGAGTGCCGGGCCCTGCTGCGGGAGTTCTTCCGCCAGAAACGGCAGGAATCCCCCTAGTCACCAAGCTGTTCATATTCCCGCCCGGGAGATGGTAACTTCTCCCCGGCTACGCCACCGCCCGGAATCGCGGCGCAGGGACTTTCAGGAGGAGTGGCAGAGTGGCTGAATGCGGCGGTCTCGAAAACCGTTTCCCGATGACCTCGGGACGGGGGTTCAAATCCCTCCTCCTCCGCGCAGGCCGCCGGAAATGTGGTAGTCTCGCCCCGCATACTGCGGGACAGTAGGCGGGAAATCCCTGGAACCCGCCAGAGGCCCCGCCCCGCTTACAGCGGGATTTGAAAACATACTGCGGGACGTAAGGCGGGTCCTCCTAAGCAATATTCACTATACTTGTCCCGACTTTTTTCAGGCATCGGTAAAAATGTGACGCCTGACACTTGTAATAACTGCGGAGCGTCTGTAGATTCCCCTTAGCGGATACGACCGCCGATTTCCAATCTAAGTCTTCTAGGTAAGGGGAGCGTATTACAAATGTACCAGTCGACACCAATGAGCAGGTTGCTGCAACAATTCCTGCTGGTTACCTACAGTATCATCTTTCTGTATCCAGCGGCCATTTCGGCCCAGGCGAAGGAATCCTACGCGGTCGTGGACCTGGAGGGCCGCGGGATTTCCGCCCTGGAGGCGGCCACCCTCACCGACCGCATGCGCTCCGAGCTGGTGAAGACCGGGGCCGTCACGGTTGTCGAGCGGGGACAGATGCAGCAGATCCTATCGGAGCAGGACTTCCAGATGACGGGCTGCACCTCGGATGAATGCGCCGTAGAGATCGGGCAGATGTTGGGGGTCACGAAAATGGTCGCCGGATCCATCGGCAAGATCGGCTCCACTTTTACCGTGGATCTACGCATCATACAGGTGGGCACCGGCGCTATTGAGAACACCATGACCCGCGATTACCGCGGCGAGATCGACGGCCTGATCGCAGAGATCGAGCACATTTCCTGGGAGCTGGTGGGCCTGGTGCATCCCGACGAGCTCATCGAGCAGCTGCGGGAAGAGCCTACCGGTCGCCGGCCGGAGGAGGTGGCCACGCCGGAGCCCAGACCTGGGGCCAGGCCGGAGAAAAAGCGCGGCAGGGGCTTACTATGGCTGGTAGCCATAGCGGCGGCTGGCGGCGGCGGCTACTACGTCTATACCCAGTTGGGAGGTGAGGAGCCCTCGGGTCCTGAGCCCATCAGCACCCCCCCGCCTTTCCCGACAGCGCCGTGAGGTGCTAATGGGCGCGTTCTACGTCGATTGTATCGTGGATAGTATTGAAGAGCCCGCCAAGCAGCTGCGGATTGAGAAACTGCTGGTGGATACCGGCTCGGAATATACCTGGCTCCCGGAAGAAAATCTGAAACAGCTCCCCATTTCCCCACGAGACAGCAGGCGGGTGAGGCAATCAGGGTTATGAAACGAATTCGTGATAAATTTGGAGTTTTATTAAACTTGGAGGCATCGAATTCATCCGTCAGAAGCCGGACAGGTAAATGAATACATCGAATCAAACCAAGAGCGCGAATCCATCAATGAATTCGCTGAATCAAAAAAAGTCCCGACCTGTATGTCGGGACTATGCGGGCCAGACAGCCCCGCCACCGGTGGGGGTTCCTTTGACTGCGCGTGATGGTTTACCATCTCGCAGAGCCAGGTGTCTCGATGCATGATGTGAGCGCACCGAGTGTTGCCGTGAAAAGCCGACCGGAAATACTGGCTGTTATCAAACAACTCCGGAAAGAGCTTCAGGAAGTGTATGGCGCACGCTTGAAGGCGGTCTACCTGTTCGGCTCTCATGCCCGGGACGAGGCTGATGAGGATTCCGATATAGATGTGGCGGTGGTGCTGGAAAAGATGGACAACTTCTTTGCCGAGCTGTCCCGCTGCAGCGAAACCCAGGCTGCACTCAGCCTGGAGAACAACTGCCTGCTCAATCTGGTGTTCATGACGGCGGAGCAGTTTGATGCCGGAGACTATGCCATCCACCGTTCAGTAGCCGGAGAAGGAATTCCGGTTTGAAGCTGGAGATCCAGGAGCACCTCCGGCGCGGCGGGGAACTGATTTCCGCAGCCGAGACACTTTTCAGGGGCGAGCATTGGGCCGATGCCGTGAGCCGGGCCTACTACGCTATGTTCCACGCGGCGACAGCGGTCCTCCTGAATCTGGACATCGAAAGAAAGTCTCATGGGGCCCTGATCGCAGCTTTCGGAGAGCACGTCGCGAAGCCGCGCTTGGTGGACCCGGAGCTGCACCATTATCTGGTAGAGGCTTTCAGTGCCCGCACGGCCAGTGACTATCTGCCAGCACCGCCGATGACGCGCGACAAAGCCCGCGAGACCACCGACCGGGCCGTCGGCCTTCCCGTCGGTGCCGTGACCTGAAATAAATGGTGCAAAGGGATTATTTGCCGCAGATTTACGCGGATGAACACGGATTAGAAGGAACGCAATAATAAATGATAACACGAAATCGAATCAAGACACATAATCCCATTCGTGGTCGGGCATCAGCCCTCCTGCTGGGGCAGTCGCAACCCACCCCTAAATCCCCTCCCTTCCAAGGGAGGGGACTTCACGCAGTGAATGGGGTGGGTTATTGCCTCCCACCCCTTACAACATTTGATTAACCAAAAGGAGCAGTCATGAAACGGTCACTTATTCTAATAGCATTGTCCTTCCTGGCACTGGCCCAGCTCAGCTGGGGCCAGACAGTACCCCAGACCATCAGCTACCAGGGGGTACTGAGGGATAAAACCACCGGAGACATTGTCGCGAACGATGATTATGACATCCTCTTCACCCTCTATGACAACGCTGGCACTGCAGTGTGGAGTGAATGGCATTCTGTTGGTCCCTTGAATAATCCCGTCACGGTGACCGATGGTGTGTTCAGTGTCATTTTAGGGAAAGCTACGCCTTTTACCGGCATTTTAGCACCCCCGGTGGAGCTGGGCATCAGGGTCGTACCTGACCCGGAGATGACCCCCCGCATCGAGCTGACCTCGGTCATCTATGCCCTCCACGCCGGCCGCAGCGATTCCAGCGATTACGCTCAAAAAGCCGGAGAGGTGTCGGGCACCTACAACATCTTCCCCAGCGATGGCAACGTCGGCATCGGGACGGCTAGTCCCCAGTATGCCTTACAGGTCATAACCGGCAGCGGAAGGGCGGTCCACGGCTACGCCCAGCTCTCGGCCGGCACGAACTATGGCATTTACGGCCAGACCAACAGTAACGATGGGTATGCCGGCTACTTCGTCGGCGGGCGAAACTACTTCTCCGGCAACGTCGGCATCGGAACGACGAGTCCCGGAACGCCTCTTCATATTATGGGGACAACAGCTGGCGGCGCAGCTCAAAGGGATGACTTTCTGACCTTACATCAGAAAACGACTGTAGGACAGATGGTGGATGGATTAGGGGTAGGAATGACCTTTATGGTTGAGGATGTAGATAATGTTGCAAATGAAATTGCTGTGATTTACGTTACCCGAGATGGGGCTGATAATGGTGGCAAGATTCAATTACGAACAAGGGAAGCTGGAATTTTGAAACAAGGAATAACCATAAGAGCTTCAGGCAACGTGGGCATCGGGACGATCAACCCCGGTTCTTACAAGCTGTATGTGAATGGCAATTTTTATGTTAATGGCTCTGCATATTGTACCAACGGCGTATGGTCTGGTAGTGACCGGCGGTGGAAACGCAACATCGCCCCCTTGGAGGGTTCTTTGAGCAAGGTCCTGCAGCTGCGCGGCGTGACGTTCGACTGGCGCCGGGATGAATTCACCGACATGGACTTTGACGAGGGGACTCAGGTCGGTTTCATTGCCCAGGAAGTGGAAGCGGTGATTCCTGAACTTGTGAACACGGGTGAAGACGGCTACAAGGCCGTGGCCTACGACAAGCTCACTGCCGTTCTCATCGAGGCCGTGAAGGAGCTCAAGGCCGAGAAGGACGCCCTGGAGCGGCGGGTGGCGGCGCTGGAGACGGCGCTGCACAAGCGGCAGCTGGGGAGCGTGACCACCGCCGCGGCGGGGCAGTGAGAGCTACCGGCTGCCGAAATTCCGGAGTGAGGCTATAAACTTTGACCTTTTCATCACCATTGTAGGGTTCTACTTATGAAACGAAACACCTTGCGTGCCATCAATCTGATTGCCCTCCTCGCCCTGGCCCTGCCGCGTTTGGCCCTGGGTCAGGCCGTGCCTGACAGCCTGCTACTGGGGGTCATCGGCAGCGGCGGCGGTACAGCCACCAGTGCGTCCTACAGCCTCAGCGGCACCGCGGGGCAGCCGGCGGCGGATATCGGTCTATCCGGCGGAACCTATAGCCACGATGGCGGCTTCTGGCCGGCGGCCCAGGCGCTGACTGCGGCGGTCAGCCAGGCCGATACGTTCGTTATCGATATCGCCGGCAGTGGGGACTACACCTCCTTCAGCGCGGCGGTGACCGCACTGGCCGCGGGAATTTCGAAACCGACCGTCTTCCAGGTGAAGCAGGGGACCTATACTGAGCAGATCACCATTCCGCTAATCAACGGTGTCAATGCTACCAATACCATCACCTTCGAGCCGGACCCCGCGAATACCGATACAGTGCACCTGGAATACACTGCCACCTCCAGTGCCGACAACTGGGTGGTCAAGCTCGAGTTCGCCCAATACATTACTTTCCAGAGCCTGACCATTCAGGCGCTGGATGCCGTTTATACCCGGGTGCTTGATATCGTCCAGGACGCCGACCACAATAATCTTCTCGATAACACCTTGATAGGAAGTGCCACTACGTCAAGCGGCTTAGACCAGGCCCTTATCAGCCTGCGCGCCAGTACCGGCAACAAACCCGACAGCGTCATCATCCGGGGAAACACTTTCCTCAACGGCGCCTACGGTGTGACCACGCACTGGACCATGGCGGGTGAATACATCACCGACCTGGAAATAGACGATAATACATTTAGCAGCCAGACCTACCGAGGGGTGGAAGTCGCGAATGCCGATGGTCCCGTCATCGGCGGGAATCAGATAATGGCTGCCGCCACGCCTACCACCGATTATAGAGGGATCTATGCCGAATCCTGTATAAATGACCTGGAGATTGTGGACAATGTCATTGAAGCCTCGAATAGCGGAACTGGCATTAGTTTGAATAGCTGCACAGGCAGCACCAGCTTGCGCGGCCTGGTGGCCAATAATGTTATCTCGCTGGGGGCCACTAACAACATTGCTTGTATTCTTGTGGAAAATTGCAACTATCTGAACATCTATCATAACACTGGGCTTATCAACAGTAACCCGGCGGTCTACCTTACTTCAGGTACCTCTATCAACTTAAAGAACAATATCTTTGTCAATACCGGCGACGGCTACGCGCTCTATACGGATACGCCACCCACCGCTGGTTACATCAGCAGCAACAATGACCTTTATACCACCGGCCCGAACCTGGCTTACTGGAGCACTACCGTTTGTGCCGACCTAGCCGCCCTGCAGGCCGCCAGCGGCAAGGAGGCCAACTCCATCTCCGAGGACCCGAAGTTTGTGGGTACCGGGAATGACCCCTATCAGCTCCAGAACAGCTCGCCCGCCATCGGCGCGGGGGATGGGACTATTATCGCCGCTCCTTACAACGTTGACATTGCCAGTGTTACCCGGCCGTTTCCCGCCGGCAGCCAGCCCGACCTGGGGGCCTATGAGCACAGCCTGGGGACGCCTCTTGAAAGGTTCCAGGTGGATGCCAGCTTACCTATCACTGGTAGCGCCAGGGGGGTTATCGCTGGCGATATCAGGGGTGATGGCCTGGCGAGAATCGTCGTAAGTAGCAATAGTCCACAATACATATATGTTTTCGGATACTCCGCTGGCAGTTATGTCGAGGAATGGAGTGATTTCATCCCGGATCAGTCAGGGCGGTTGGTTCCCATCGCCGTAGGAGATGTTGATAACGATTTCCAGAATGAATTCCTGGTTGCTTCCCGGGACAGTGTGTATATGTACGAGTGGAACGGTACCACCTATAAGCGTGTACTTCAACAGGCGCTGGCTGGGGCTAATATACCGACTGTGATTCTGGACCTTGACAGAGACGGCTTGAACGAAGTCGTTCTCGGACAATCGGGGTCGGTTGGGATCTTCAAATATCAGGTTTCCTCCAATTCCCTCGAACTTGTCTGGTCGACAGCTGTGTCGTCATCACTTCAGATAGCGGCCGGCGATGTAGATCACGACGGACAAATGGAGGTCTGCTATATCGAAACTGGAAGTCCGGGGAAGATTGTTGTTCTGGGCTATGACGGTGCCAATTATGTGGTCGAAGCCGAGATCATCGGATTTGCCAATGGGCTGGGAGGGGGCGCTATTGGCGATTTTAATGGTGACGGAAAGCAAGAGATAATTACCGGTCTATTCAATGTAGCCGCGGCATCCTGGCCCATTTATCGCGTCGAATATGACGGGTCCACTTACCAGGTGTCGACTCTATTAAGTGATGCGACTATGGGAATGTTTCAGGCTCATGCCGGCGACATCGATGGCGATGGGCTGCCTGAGGCGAATGTCCTGCGTAACTCAGGCAACTCATTTATCGTGGAATTTGAGTCTTCAGCGTATGTTGTATCGGAAGCGATTCACAACGGTGCCTGTATCTATGGTGATATTGCGGATGTAGATGGTGATGGGCTCGGGGAGTTGGTGGTTGGCAGTGATATTCTGGAGATTGTCAGTGATGTCCTCGGTACCATAGACCCTAATGCGCCGGCGGCACCTACTGGCTTGACTGTCGCTCCATGGAATACGCAGGTTACCCTGAACTGGGCGGCTAATCTGGCACCAGACCTGTCTCATTATCTGGTCTACCAATCAACCGCACCGGGCTTTACGCCATCCGGTGCTAATCTGGTGGGACCGGTATCGAAGTATAACACGGTAGTTGTCCTGTCAGGCCTCACTAATGATACACCCTATTATTTCCGCATTGCGGCCGTGGACGAAGCTGGAAATGAAAGCGCGCCGTCGGCAGAAGTAAACGGCACACCCGTGAATCCTCCACCCACTGCCACCACGACTGCCGCCACCAACGTCTCTTTCACCTCTGCCACGCTCAACGGGACGGTCAATCCCAACGGTACCAGCACCACGGTCACCTTCGAGTGGGGTACGACCATGTCCTACGGCAATGTGGTTACGGCAGACCAGAGCCCGGTGGACGGCTCAGTGGACGTGAGTGTAAGCGCCACCATTGCCGCCCTGGTACCCAGCACCACCTACCATTACCGGGTAGTCGCTGAGAACACAGGCGGCCCCAGCACCGGGGTGGATCGAACCTTCACCACGCCGGACCAGGCCGGCATCACGGTGGACAACCAGATCGTCACCGGCACCGGCACCGTGAATTTCCCGAATACCAGCGCATCCCTGGCATTTGATTACACCGTAGCGCCTGGAGAAGCCGTTGTCGAGGTTATACAGTTCGACTTTGCGCCGGGCGGCAACATGCCTGAAGGCTTCGCTCTGTTTGCCAACGACTACTGGGAGATCAACTATACCGGCGGCGGCACTTTCACGATAGCGATCACCTTCAACCTGGGGATGAGCGGTGTCAATCAGGGCAATACGCCGTCGCAGTTCCGGCTTATGCGGCGTGCGATCAGCACCGACGAGTGGGCTGTCTTTGCCCAAGGGGCGGGCCTTAGCGACAGCACGGTCACCTTTAAGCCGATTTCCGTCTTCAGCCAGTTCACTGTGGCTAAGGAGGCAGATATCCAGGCGCCCAGTACCACTATCTCCCCCATTGCCCCGGTGGACCTGAATACAGCAGGGATCATCGTGAAGGCGGTGATTACCGATAAGGTGGGGGTCGTCCAGGCGGGTCTCCAGTACATCTTAGGCGGCGGAGGAAAGTACTCCGACCCCGTAGCCATGCAGCCCACCGGGGCCTTGGCGAATGAATGGGGCGCGACGATACCCGGCGCGATTACGTTCAAGGGAATCGCTTTCCGGGTCCTGGCAGCGGATGCCGCCGGAAACGTCGATACATCCCTGATCCAAACTATTGAGGTGAAGTTCGACACCGGTGACTTGACTACCAATATTCCCGGCGGCGCATACGCTGGGGCCGGGGGCTTCCCGCAGGACAAGTGGCGGCTGATTTCGGTACCCGCTACCCTGATCGATAACAGTGTGGATGCCACTATCGGCGATAATCTGATAGCAGCCAGCAGCGACACTACCTGGCGGCTGTACGAGTACACACACAACACCAATAACCAATGGCGGTCGGCCACGCAGTTTGCCCCCGATGAGGCCTACTGGCTCCAGCGCAGAGTAGGTGACGATCATTTTGATACCGGAGGGGGCCAGACCCACGATATCGGCCGGTTCGATATAGAGCTCCAACCCGGCTGGAACCTTATTAGCAATCCCTATCCCTTCGCGGTGCCGATTCAGTTGCCCTCCCAGTTCTGGGGTCCTCTCACATACAGGCTTGATTCGGGTAGCGGGAAAGATCAATGGCAGGAGGTGAGTCAGCTCCGGCCGTGGGAGGGCTATGCCATCCAGAACAAGACCTCCTCCCTCGAAGTGATCAGTTTGAGTGGCATACCGGTACAGGGCGCTGCCAAGGCGATGCTGGCCAAAGGGGACCAAGCCGCACCGGCCGGCTGGCTGCTGCATCTGGATGTCGTGGGAGACACCTACGCTGACGGCCTTAACCGGATCGGCCGGCTGGAGGGGGCCTCCGAAGAGCTGGATTATTTCGACCATCCCGAGCCGCCCTATATCGATGGGTTTGTTTCCCTGGCCATGGAACGGCCCGAATGGGGCGCAGGCCGGACACGTTTCACGTCCGATGTCCGTTCCCTTGAGGAGGCCAACGGCGTGTGGGACTTGGCCCTGTATACCAGGGGCGAAAAGGGACCCATCACCCTGTCCACCGAGCTACAGGGTGATCTGCCGGCGGGTAGCCGCGTCGTCCTATTGGACGTACTCACCCAGGAGGTTCAGGACCTGCTGGCGGATGATAGGCCGGTAACCATCACCGACTACCGTGAGGATTTCCCCTACCGCCTGAAAGTGGTGGCGGGCTCGGCCAGCTACGTAGACCAGACGACGGAAAAGATTCTTGCCGAGCTGCCCTCTAAATTTGCCCTGGCGCAGAATTATCCCAACCCGTTCAACCCCGACACCCACCTGCGTTACAGCCTCATCCGGCCGGCCAGGGTGACCCTCAAGGTCTACAACCTCCTGGGGCAGGAAGTGGTGACGCTGGTTGACGGCTGGCAGGACCTGGGGCATTACGAGGTGATCTGGGACGGGCGGGATCGGTTTGGCAGCCAGGCGGCCACGGGCATCTATTTTGCCGTATACATGGCCGAGGGCAGGACCTTCGCCCGTAAGATGGTAATGATGAAGTAGGGATTGGGCTGATCTGACCTGTCCAAAAGCAGTGATTCATTTCAGCTGCCCTGCCCGGAATCCCAGGTGCTTGATGCGGGCACTCACTACCACCAAGGACGACTACAACAACGAAGGGGCAATGGGAAGCAAAGATGCCTGCAACAGTTAGTACGGAATCGGGGTAAGTGAATAAGAGCTTTCATGGCTTGATCCATCAGATAACGGATAGATTCCAGCCGGAGCAAATTATCCTGTTTGGGTCCTACGCCTACGGCGAACCGGATCGGGATAGCGATGTAGACCTTTTACTTGTTATGAACTATAAAGGTTCTGCCCGAGAACAGGCTGTCAAGGTTATCCAGGCCCTCGATTATCATTTTCCGTTGGATCTAATGGTTCGGTCCCGTGAGCAAATCTCAAAGAGGATAGATCAGGGAGATTTCTTTCTCAGGGAAGTCTTAGAAAAAGGTCAGGTTCTTTATGACAAAGATTTATCTTGAATGGCTTGAGAAAGCGGAGGGAGACTACCATACAGCACTACGCGACTATCGAGCCCGGAAATTCCCCAACTATGATTCAGCATGTTTCCATGCACAGCAATGTATTGAAAAGTATTTCAAAGGGTACTTCCAGAAGCAAGGTGTCTATTTCCCGAAAACTCACGACTTGAATGCTCTGTTGGACATGTTACTATCATCGCAACCATCCTGGGAAGTTTTCAGAAATGATTTAAAAATGCTCTCAGTCTATGCTATTGAAGTTCGATACCCGGGTGAGTCGGCCACAAGACAGCAAGCCAGGGAGGCAATCAGGGTTATGCAGCGAATTCGTGATAAATTTAGAGTCTTATTAAACTTGGAGTCATCGAATTCCTCCGTCAGAAGCCGGGTAGGTAAATGAATACATCGAATCAAACCACGATGGCCGATTCTGCCACCTTTCCCGACGGTGCCGTTCAGTCTGAAAATCTGGCCAGACAGGCGCCGCGGTTGAACGGGGTACCCAGACGAAGGAGGAAAATTATGCGGAGCGGTTGGCAAGCAGCGTTGATTTGTGGGTCCCTGTCCCTGAGCGGGACCGGGCTGCAGGCGCAGGAGCTCACTATCCTGTTTACCAACAGCGCCAATGGCACCATTGAGAACTGCTACTGTCCGAATACGCGGCTGGGCGGTCTGGAGAAACGGGCCCAGTTTATCGCTACCTACCGTCAGCGCAATCCGGACGTTTTGGTTGTAGACAACGGCGACAACTTTGTTGAGTACCTCTCCCCGGGATTCGACAAGGTCATGACGGCCGCCTTTCGGCTGATGAAGGTTGACGTGATCAATCTCGGGGACCAGGATATAGCCTACGCCACGGAGGAGTATTTCGAGCTGCCGGCCCTGGTTCAAACCCTTGGGGAACCCGTGACCATCACCAAAGGGGCGGTGACCTATTCGATCCTGCCTGTGCTGCACCCCCGCACCACCCGCTATTATCCCGATTTTGTGTTTGCGGACCTCGATCTGGAGGATACCCGCGGACAGATCCAAAAATGGCTCCGATCAGAGGCAGCCGGTAACGCCTTCAAAATCCTGCTCTCGCACTCCGGCTACGAGGCGGACCAAGACTTTGCGGCATCGTACCCTGGGATTGACCTTATTGTCGGTGGGCACTCTCAGACCGTGCTGGATACCCTGGTCGTGGTGAATGGTATCCCCATCGTTCAAGCGGGCGGATACGCCGGCTATGTGGGAGAAATCCGATTCAAGGCCGTGAAAGACAGCTTTGATATGGTCGAGCACCGCCTCCATCCCCTTCCCCCGGAAGCGCCGGACCACCCGCAAGTCATGAAACTTATTGACCAGTACACCGCGAGCCCGTAAGCTTCCTGACGATATTAAACCTGAAGGGAGTCCATGAGAATCAAGGTTATCGCGTTCCTCCTGGCCTATTTCTCACTGTCATTCGCCCAGATTGAAGTCGGGCAGACGGCCCCTACCTTCTATCTCCCCCGGCTGGAGGGCGGGTCGTTTTACCTGAGCCAGGTGGTTGGCCCCAAAGCCAGGCTGGACAACCGCGTACCGGTGGTGCTGAGCTTTTTCCAGACCACGTGTGTCCCCTGCAAGGCGGAGATCGCCGAGCTGGAAAAACTGCAGGAGGAGTTTCCCACTATAGAGATTTATCTGGTGGACCTGAAAGAACTGGACGGGTCAGTCGCCGAGTATGTGCAGGAATTTGACTTGCAGCTCGAAATGCTCCTGGACCGCTATGGAGTGACAGGGAAGAGATACGGGGTGGTGGACAAGGATAGTGTGGCTCTCCTGCCCAACTCCTATATCATTGCCATGGATGGGACCGTCTATTATCACCACGCCGACTTTAAACCGGGCGATGAAGCTGTCTACCGGGAGAAATTCGCCGAGTTGTCAAAGCAGTTGGAAGAAGAGCGCGCTGCCCGGGCTGAGGAGCTGGCCAAAGAGGAGGAAAAGGTAGCGGGGATGAAAGAGGAAGCCCACACCGGGCTCGAGGTGGGGCAGCCGGTCCCCACATTTTCGCTGCCAAGGCTTGAGGGCAAGCGGTTTTACCTGAGCCGGTTGGTTGGCTCAAGAGCCAAGCCGGATGCTCGCAAGCCGGTGGTGGTGAGCTTCTTCCAGACCACCTGCGTCCCGTGCAAGGCGGAAATAGCCGAGCTGGAAAAATTGCAGGAGGAGTTCCCCGGTGTTGTCATCTACCTGGTGGACCTGAACGAAACGGACGAGCTGGTCACCGAGTATATCGAAAGGTTCAACCTGAAGATTCAGATGCTGATGGACCGGTACGGGGCCGTAGGTAAGAAATACGGCGTGGTTGATGAGAGCAGCGGTGTCGCCATCCTGCCCAACTCCTTTATCGTCGCGCCGGATGGTACCCTCTACTATCGCCATACCGGCTTTAAGCCGGGTGATGAAGAGGTGTACCGGAAAAAATTCGAGGAGCTTACCTCCCGGTAAAAGCCGTTCAGGCCCACCGACGGCTGTAGTTATTGACCTGATTTCCGACGCCTCCTTAATTCAAAATCCACTCCTCAGGCGGCGGCGCACCCGTGGTTGCCAAGGAATGAGTTGCCTGGCTAGATTCGGTCGCGCACAGTGAGCCTGGTAGATATCGTTCACCCATTTCGACTACTGTACCATCTGATCTGAGGGAAACACCAGAAAGATAACATAACCCATGCCGTCATCACTCATCCAGCCTCACGGGGGTCGCCTGGTCGATCTCATGGCAGCCCCGGAGCGGGCCGCCGAACTCCAGGCCGAAAGCATTCAGCTCCCATCAGTTACCCTAAACGACCGGCAGCTCTGCGACCTGGAGCTGCTGCTGACCGGGGGCTTTTCGCCCCTCGAAGGATTCATGTGCGAGGGCGACTATGAATCGGTGCTGGAGAATATGCACATGTCGGATGGCACCCTGTGGCCCATGCCCATCACCCTCGATGTGTCCGAGGAATTCGCCGGGACCGTCAAGGAAGGTGACGGGATCCTCATGCGCGATAAGGAAGGTTTCCCCCTTGCCGTCCTCACCCTCACCGATATCTGGCAGCCCGATCTCAAGGGCGAATCTGAACAGGTGTTTGGCACCACCGACATCCTTCATCCCGGCGCTTTCTATCTCCTGGACGAATCCCGGCCAATCTACGTGGGTGGCACCCTCGAAGGGATTTCCCTGCCCAAGCATTACGACTACCAGCTGCTGCGTCACACTCCCCGGCAGCTGCACGACCTGTTTATCAAGCATGGCTGGGAGCGGGTAGTGGCTTTTCAGACACGCAACCCCATGCACAGGGCCCACGTGGAGCTGACACTCCGGGCCGCCGCCGAAGCCAAGGCCAGTATCCTGATCCATCCCGTGATTGGACTTACCAAGCCTGGGGATGTAAACCACTATAGCCGGGTGCGGTGCTATGAGCATATCCTGCCCCGGTACCCCGCAGGCACGGTCATGCTCAGCCTGCTGCCACTGGCCATGCGCATGGGCGGACCCCGCGAGGCGCTGTGGCATGCCATTATCCGGAAGAATTACGGGTGCGGGTACTTTATCGTGGGACGTGATCATGCCGGCCCCGGTCGCGACAGCCGCGGCAAGCCGTTCTATGGGCCCTACGACGCCCAGGAACTGGTCAGGGAACATGAGGCCGAACTGGGCATCACTATAGTTCCCTTCAGGAATATGGTCTACGTGGAGGAGCGGGCGGAGTATCTGCCCGAGGACGAGATTCCCGAGGGGGCCCACTCTCTGCAAATCTCGGGTTCCGAGCTGCGGCGCCGGTTAGGCAAGGGACTAAAGCTGCCGGAGTGGTTCTCCTACCCGGAGGTCGCGGCTGAGCTGCGAAAGGTACAGCCATCTTTATCCGAGCGAGGCTTCACCGTTTTCTTTACGGGACTGTCAGGCGCCGGCAAATCAACCCTGGCCCGGGGCCTGATGGTCAAGCTCCTGGAGGATGGCCGGCGGCCGGTTACGCTGCTTGACGGCGACATTGTCCGGACACATCTGTCCAGCGAGCTGGGCTTTTCCAGGGAACACCGGTCCATCAACGTGCGGCGCATCGGGTTTGTGGCCAGCGAGATCACCAAGAACCGGGGGATTGCCATCTGCGCTCCCATCGCACCCTACGAGGCGGACCGTCAATTCAACCGGGTCCTCATAGCGGCATATGGAGGCTACCTTGAGGTGTATGTGAGTACTCCCCTGGAAGTGTGCGAGCAGCGGGATACCAAGGGCCTTTACGCCAAGGCAAGACAAGGCCTTATCAAACAGGTTACGGGGATTGATGATCCCTACGAAACACCCACCGACCCGGAGATCGTAGTAGATTCGAGCTCAGAGCACCCCGAAGCCCTGGTGCAGAAGATCCTGCTGCGCATCGAGCAGTTGGGTTACCTGTAACCGGGACGTTATCGGCTAATCTGGAAAGGCGCCGGTGTATCCGGGTGGATTCCCTGCCCAACAGTGGGAGCTTCTGAATGAAAGCTACCCTTATCAGCTCAACAGAGGTCTCATCCGGGCGAGCCAAAGCCACATTAAGACCTGGGTTTTCTGCCAATCATCGATTTAAAATAACCGATCGTGTGGGCCAGGCCTTCATCCAGATTCACATTCGGCTGCCAGTCCAGCTTTTCTTTGGCCAGCGCGATGTCCGGTTGGCGTTGTAGAGGGTCATCCGCGGGTAAGGCGCTGGTCACTGTTCATGACACTGTCCATCGCCATGCTTTGCGGTGTCGGGCACGTGCTGGGGTCGGTGGTACTGGGATTTATCGGCATCGGCGCGGGGGTCGCGATGCGCCAGCTGGTGGATATCGAGTCCGTGCGGGGTGAGATCGCCGCCTGGGGGCTGATCGGCTTCGGGCTGGCGTACATGATCTGGGGCCTGCGGCGGGCCTATCGGAAACGACTTCACAGCCATCCGCACGTCCACCCTGCCGGCGAGCTGCACGTCCACAAACACAGCCACACCGGCGAACATACCCATATCCATGAGGAAGCCCCGCGCCCGGGTCTCCCCGCGACGGGTACGCCCAGGGCCAGCATCACGCCCTGGGTGCTGTTCATCATCTTTGTGCTCGGGCCCTGCGAGCCGTTGATCCCCCTGCTGATGTACCCCGCCGCTCAGAGCAGCCTGGCGGGAGTGGCCCTCATCGCGGGTATCTTCGGGCTGGTCACCATCAGCACCATGCTGGGGATAGTAGCTCTGGCCCACGCCGGTATCCAGCGCCTGCCGCTGGGGCACCTGGAGCGCTACGCCC
>CAZULW010000034.1:0-24107 GCA_964621455.1 uncultured bacterium | reverse complement strand
TATGCGGTTCACATTCCTTCGACGATGCACAGGGAGCATGGCAGGCTACAAGGAAATTTTTTCTTGCATCAGTAGACTTATCGGATATACCTTTCGGAAACCAGATTACAAATCATTCATAATCGACAGGCGTGTCTTTTAAGGAGGAGGACTGGTACTATTGGTTGTTGATTACAGCGATAAGGGGTGTCTATATTTACCCTTGCCTGAGTCGCATGCAGTAGACCATCCGGTCATAAGCCGCAAAACCAGGGTAAAGGTTCTGGCCTTAGCGAAAAATCTAATACAACGCTAATTCCATTACACAAGAATTACGGGAAAATCCGAAATAAAGTAGGGAGCTTTAAAATGGTTAAGTCTATCAAAAGCTTTGTGGTTATCTCCAGCTCATTCGCGTTGATACTTTCTCTGTCAAGCGCTTTGTGGGCCCAGACAACGGGGAAAATCGTAGGCGTGGTTACTGATGAGGCAACCGGCGAACCCATGTATGGCGTCAACATTCTCCTCACTGGCACCTATCTAGGCGCATCTACCGATGCAGAGGGGAACTACTTTATCATAAATGTTCCCGTAGGTACATATTCCCTTGAGTCGTCAATGATCGGCTATGTAAGGGAGATCAGGACCGAGGTCTTGGTTGGCCTGGACCGGATTTCGACGGTAGATTTCGCGTTGAGGCCCACGGTGATTGAAGGCGAAGAGGTCACCGTCGTAGCCGAGCGCGAAATTATCCACATGGATATATCCAACAGCCAGCAGGTTATTACTTCTCAACAGCTGGAGGTCTCTCCGGCGGTGCGTGACCTGGAGGGATTTCTCAACAAGCAACCAGCCTTCACCAGCGACGATGCTATGCAGATTCGCGGTGGGTCCGCCGATCAGACGGGCATGATGCTTGATGGCATGACCATTGGCAGCAGCCGGTTGGGAACGCCGGAAATATCTCTTCCCCTCAGTTCGATCGATCAGCTGTCCGTTTTTTCCGGCGGTTTTAATGCCGAATATGGTAATTTCCGGTCCGGTATCATTAGTGTCACCACCAAGACCGGCAGTCCCAACCGCTACAGCGGGCAGGTCACTATCCAGGCAAACCTTCCTCAGCGTAAGCTTTTCGGGCCCTCGATCTATGACCCGTATAACTATATGCTGCGCCCTCAGTGTGACCCCGCCGTGGCCTTTATCGGCACGGATGAAGCCTGGAAAGACGATGACTACCTCCGGCAGCAATATGCGCGCTTTGCCGGATGGGATGCATCGGCCTTAGCCTATAATACAGGAAAAGCGGAAGAGCTACACGTCACACCCCTTGACCTGTATCTATGGAGCGCCTGGGTCCGGATGATCGAGCTGCCGGTTGAAGAACTCAAGGCCCAGGGTCATACGGTTCCCCAGAATATCATAGATGCGTTTGAGGAGCATCAGCACCCGTTAGAAGGATCGGCGTCGGACTGGGATGTGGACATGGGTATTGGCGGACCGATACCCGTCCTTAATAATATACTGGAAGATGCGACCTTCTACCTGTCCTATCTTTCTAACGAATATTATTATGCCCTCCCGATGGTGAGGCCCAGCCAGAAGCAGCAGGTCGTGACACTGACGCTTAACTCTCAGATCACTCCCAGTCTAAAACTCAAGCTTACCGGCTATCACAAGAATATTGCCGGGGTGCTGGAATCAATGAACGCGTATTCATATCCGGAGGAGGTCTTCCATAGAATTAATAACCTTAGTAGCGCCTCATGGAGAGGTATTGTTCACGCGCCGGATTATTTCAGCACGGCCGATCGAGCCACCTCCATGCTGGGCGTGTCGTTAAACAAGGTGGTCAGCCCCAGGACTTTCTGGAACCTGAAATTTAATACGGTAATAAACCAGGACGATGGCGGTTTGCCTTATGAGCCGCGCGACCCCGACTTAGTCTGGTTCGGTCCCATCCCGGTCAATGAACAGCCCTACGGCTGGAGCGTTGGCAACCAGCTGATAGGCAATGATGAGAAAGGTTGGTATCAGTATGGTGAGTACGAACAGCCCTACGCCGTTACCGGCTATTACTCCAACCTGGGGCACGCGTGGTTTGACAGTACCAGGACGACCGATTACAGAGGATCATTTGATATCAGCAGCCAGCTGAACATCCACAACCTGGTCAAGGCTGGTGCTGACTTTACTTACACCAACTTAAAGCACGACATGTGGTCGATTCGCTACGGTCACCCAGAGAACGTCAACTATTACAAGTGGGAACGCACGCCGATTACGGCCGGCGCTTATATCCAGGACCAACTAATCTTCAAGGGCATGATCGCCAACATCGGCCTGCGCGCCGATTACTATGCTCCCGGTGGTGAGTGGCTTGGCCTGCCGCAGTATGATTACAGTGTTCTGGGCGAAGGCTATGATGATATCTGGGAACACTGGAGGGAATTGGATGAGCAGGACCCGGATATATTGCAGGATATTGAGACCCACTTAGCCCTGAGCCCTCGGTTGGGTATCGCTTTCCCGGTGAGCGAAAGGACCAAGTTTTACTTTAATTACGGCCACTTTAATTCCCTGACGCCATTAAGAAACATGTACATGGTGCGCTATGGGAAGGGGTCTGGAGGGACCAAGGAAGTAGGGAATCCCAACATGGCCCCGCCCAAGACCATTTCCTACGAGGCCGGCGTCGAGTACAACCTGGCTGATCAATACCTGATCCGCATTGCCGGTTATGCCAAGGATGTGACCGGCCAGCATGGCGCGGTGCGCTATTACTCCCAGGACGGCCGGGTTAGTCTTTCCAGTTTTGATAACAACAACTACCGGGACATCCACGGCGTTGAATTCAGCGTCACCAAGGAATTCGGCGAGTGGCTAACCGGCTGGGTCAACTACAACTACATGATTACGAAATCCGGCTATACCGGTCGGAGATATAATTATGAGGATGTCAGCAAGGAGGCCTTCTTTGGCCTATATAAGGCTCAGGAGTCCCGGCCCCTGCCGCAGCCCCGGTTCTCCGCGAATGTGGTCTTGCAATCCCCAGATGACTGGGGTCCAACGGTAGGTGGCCTCAATCCGCTGGGTGGCTGGCAGGCCAGTTTACTGCCAACCTGGGTTGCCGGCAGCTATTACACCTGGAACCCCCTGGGTAAGCTGCACTTCAGCGACAATCTGCAGTGGCCGGCCAGGTATTACTGGGATGCCAGGTTCTCCAAGAGCATCAGCGTGGCCGGCGTCCGGCTGGTCGCGAAAGTCGATGTCCAAAACCTGTTCAACAACAAAATAAACATGATGTCGGGGGGGAATTCTTTCTCAGGCGGCACTGACCGCAGTAATTACCTAGCAACCCTTCACTTGCCGATGTATAAGGACTCTGAATTCGATGATTTAAGGGATAAATACTCAGACAAAGGCTGGTACATCGGCGGTGATGACAAGGTGGGGGACACCAGATCCGACGATAAGGATTATATCAATGATCCCGATGTCACCATGTTCTTGTTCGGTCAACCGCGTCAAATCTGGTTTGGTTTGGAGTTTTATTTCTAAAGTTGCCCCTCGATAGCGGGAGAACTTAACAGAAAGGAGAATTGAGGTGAATAAGCAGTTTCTATTTCGACCCTGGATGGTATTGTGTGTTGTCGTGGTGGGTCTGGGTATTGGAACCACCAAAGCACAAGTGGCGGCCCCGGTTAAGGTAGGACGCTTCTGGTCGATGGTTGTCGATCACGGCGGCCAACCTCGAGCGTCCATTACCTCCGGTTGGTTTCCGGCTGACTTCAACGTGGTAGGCAGTCGTGGTACCAGCGGTTCGGCCGCAACCGGTAACATCTACCTGACAACCACCAACTGGACCGACGCGACTGGTAAAAAGATTGCAAAGGTGGTATGTGCCGCCAAATCCGAGTACAACATACTAGGTACTGTAGTCGAACCGTTGGTAGCCTACACGCGTTATGATATGCCCATAAACCTACTTAATGGTGTCGATGTGGCGGAACCTGCTCTGGGCGTAACAGACCCCACCAAGTGCCCTGGCACTTCTGAGCAGTACATCGAAAACACATTCGAGTATGCCATTGGGGTACAGGCCAACCGGAAGGTGCTGGCCTGGAGCCAGGAGAACCACGATGACTACATCATCACCGACGTCACCTTTACCAATGTCGGTAGTGTGGATCTTACCGATTTTGTCATTTCGTATTGTATCGGGCCGAACGATTATTCGGTGGCCAACGGCTCTAACCCGACAGGCAGTATGCAACACAGTTCATGGCACTGGCGCCATTACTACGGCACCATGCCCGAGGATAGTCAACGGGTGACTTACACGTACCATGCCGACGATCCCACGACTTCTGGCGACAACATGGGTGAACCGATATGGTCGCAGCAAGGTCGTTTGCTGCGGCCCGACGTGTGGTTTTACGGTTTTCTGCACATAGGTGGGCCATATACCGACGCGGCCGACGATGTGAATGACCCCGTTCAGCCAAGGATTACCTATGCTGCGGAAGGGCAGGTTGTCAGCATGCCTTCGGAGAATGCCCGGCAGGGTGCCCCCGTTGATAATGCACCCTGGTTTGATGTCGCCCAGGGCAAACTGGCCATAGACACTCCCGACCCCGACGCGCCGGAAGGCACACTCCATATGCTCAATTCCGATGAAACGGGAGATCCCGATTTCCAGTTTGTCGGGCCAAGCATTACCTATAACGGCTGGACCGCCTACGACTACGTTGGAATCGGGCCCTACACGTTCAAACCGGGTGAATCCATTCACCTGGTATACGTCGTTGGTAACGCCGGTATCGGCCTGAAGAAGGCTAAAGAGATCGGGAAAGCGTTGGTGGACAAGACCCTTGAGCCCCCGTCAAACCTGCCCGATCCTGATGTAGGGTATTTCCCGTCCAACTTTAAGTTTCCGGAAGGGGCCGACGAGTGGGACATAAACAAAGACCTGTGGCTGAGCACGGGCATCGACTCGGTTCACAAGACGATGTACCATGCCCAATGGAATTACGATCATAACTACAATGTCCCCGCGGCGCCGCCGCCGCCTGACATTGACGTAGGTGGATTTCCTGACCATGTCTCGGTCAAGTGGTCCAGCCCGGAGGCTGAGGCCCTATCCAACTTCGACGGTTACCGGGTTATGGCACGGATCTCGAACATGGATACGGCCTTCTTCCAGGTTGTTCACACGACAGATGCCACTGACAAGAAAGCTGAACACGAATGGAAGACCTCGGATGTGAAATTCGGCGCTTCCTACTTCTATTATGTCCAGTCTTCGATCCTGGTAGCCGAGGATGATGCCAATGCACTGCCCAGTATTCGCGGCAAGAAACTCTGGAGCGGCCGGACTTATCTGGCAAATAAGAGATCCCTTGAGCCCCCGCGGGGAGCAGCATCGGATTTGTCTAAGATTGCGGTCGTGCCGAACCCCTACAATATAAACGATCCAACAGTGATGGGAATGGGCTGGACCGATTATCGCGGGATATTGTTTTTTGAGCTACCCGCCTATTGTGATATCAGGATCTATACTGAAGATGGAGATCTGGTAAAACAGATCATCCATGATAGTCCCGTTAATGCCGGAACGGTTTTTTGGGACATGATAACCGACAGTGAACAAGCTATCAGTAGCGGCATTTATATTGCATTATTCACGGACAAGGATGGCGAAGTTGCCTACCGGAAATTCGTCGTTGTCCGATAAACAACCATATTGAAGGAGACAAGTACAATGAAGCGACTGTCCATTATATTTATGGTTTGTGTGCTTTCCCTTGCGGTGGTTCCACACCTTCATGCCCAGGATGAGGATGAGGCGATGAAGAAAGTGGGCCAGAGTACCATGAACTTTCTGAAGGTGGGTATCTCGGCCCGGGCCACGGGGATGGCCAACACCTATACGGCAATCGGTGGCGATGCAGCCTGCCTGTTCTATAACCCGGCAGGGATAGCCAGCATTGAAGGTTTTGATGTTCATCTGGGTATGACGCAATGGATCGCTGACATCAATTACATGAGCGGGGCGTTAGCCAAGGACGTCGGCAATATCGGCGTTTTTGGTCTAAGCTTTCTGATCGTTGACTACGGTGATATCCCAAGGACAGAGCTGCTCTCTGGCATTGATCCAAAAGGCTATAAAGAAACCGGATCGATTGAGAATGTAGGGGCCTTTGCCTTCGGTTTGGGCTATGCCCGTCAAATAAGTACGCAATTTGCGATAGGCGGACAAGCCCAGTATGTTGGCCAACAGCTGGGCACGAGCACAGTGGTTGGGGAAGAAGGAGTGAAGAATAACGAAGTCTCGAAATTATCGTATAATTTTGGGGTCCTCTTTTATCCGGGATTCAGAAGCTTACGTCTCGGGATGTCCATACGCAATTTCTCCTCCACGGCTAAATACGAGGAGGTTACCGCTGAGTTGCCCCTGATTTTCAATACGGGGATAGCCATGGATGTTATGGACCTTATTAATCCCGAACATGACCCGGGCAATGCCCTTCTGGTTTCGACTGAGTTCGCTCACCCCAACAACTATACTGAGCGGGTTAATTTCGGCCTTGAATACAAGCTGATGGGCCTGGCATATGCCAGTTGCGGCTATCAGTTTAACCGGGATGTAGGGGGCTTGACATTCGGCATAGGCGCCACCCCTTCCATTGGCGGGAAAAGCTTGCGGATAAGTTATTCATATTCCGATCCGGGTGATTTTGGCGGAATGGTTAATCGTTTTTCGGCGGGATTCTCGTTCTAAACGGGTAGAATGCAGTCCGGGATCCGGTTCTTGGAGGATAACAGCTTTTCATAGATGGCCATTTGTCCTCTTAAAGCGGGTCTAGATATCTTCACCATTCAGGCCTTTTTCGAAACGCTAAAAGTCTGAAGGGTGATGTTTTTTCTTAAGAACAAAATGGCTTTCGTATCACTCAGATGAGTGTGAAAGCCGTGATAACCATTCATTTTCTGCGCTAATACTTTCGGATATTTTAAAGCATTACCGTAACTTCATTTTCACCTGATAAACAGAATAAGGAAAAGCCATGCGCACAGCGGCCACATATCTGATTCTCGCGTTTTTGTTTTTTACCTGCGCCAAGGAAGATCAGCTCAAGCTATCGGAACTTCCCCGGGCTGAAATCAGCGATCTCACCGACGTCTATTCTATCGAAAACCTGAATAACAGGGATGTTACGTTCAGAGATAATCGGCTACTCACGATGCGGCATACGGATTCCAAATATGAGATGCCCCAATATCGCACCAAGGCCGAATGGGAAAAGCGCAGCGCCTACATCCGCGATCAGGTACTCGTATCGGCCGGGCTTTATCCCCTGCCGGAAAAAACCCCGTTAAATGCCCATATTTTTGGCCTCATAGAACGGGAAGACTATACGGTTGAAAAAGTGTATTTTGAAAGCCATCCGGGCTTTTACGTCACCGGAAATCTATACAGGCCGAAAGGTAAAGAGGGGCCATTTCCTGGCATTCTTTCAGCGATTGGTCACTGGGGTACCGGTAGATTAACCAACACTGAACTGGGATCTATACCAGGGCGCTGCATCAATTTTGCCCGGCAAGGATATGTAGCATTTACTTACGACATGGTCGGTTATAATGATAGTAAACAAATAGATCATAAATTTGCTATGGACAGTTTGTCGCAGGTTTGGGGGGTTAATCTCCTTGGATTGCAACTGTGGAACAGCATCCGTTCGCTGGATTTTCTCACGTCGCTTCCGGACGTGGACGCAAACCGGATTGCCGTCACCGGCGCTTCCGGCGGCGGCTCCCAGACGTTTCTACTGACGGCGGTGGACGATCAAAACCGCATAAAGGCCGTCGCACCGGTTAATATGATATCGGCACATTTCCAGGGGGGCAGCTGGTGTGAAAATGCACCGGGCTTGCGACATAATATTTTCAATGTAGAAATTGGCGCCGCGGCGGTGCCACGTCCTCTCCTGTTGGTCTCCGACACCTATGACTGGACGGTTAATACACCCATGGTAGAATACCCCATGACAATGTCGATTTATCGGCTCTACGATGCGGCGGAAAAACTGAAATACGTACAATTCGATGCTCTTCATAATTACCACAAGGCCAGCCGTGAAGCAGTTTATTCATGGTTTGGTCGCTGGATATTAGGAGAGGAAGATCCCAGCAGACTGAAGGAAAAGGCCTTTGAGGTTGAAAAGGACGAAGATTTACTGGCCTTCCCTGACCTTAAAGCGCCCGGTGATATGGATGCCGCCAAATTAACCGAATATTTGAAGAATGTTGCCATCAATACTCTGCAAAGCAACTGGCCCAAGGACGAAAACAGTTTAAATAAATTTAAAGAAATATATGGCACTGCATATGCGCATGTGCTATCAGCGGAGACACCGGAAAATGTCTCTGTTCAGGTTCAAGGCAGGTCTGCGGGATCAGATTATATGGCAACGAGAATGCTATTATCCCGGAGCGGTAAAAATGATTGGATACCGGCTATCTGGTACCAACCGGTCAACGGCAGCAAGACGGCGACTCTGGTTGTTTCATCCTTGGGTAAAGCAGCACTCGTTTCTCCTGATCGGGCGGAACCAGTTTCCCTGGTAAAGACGCTCCTTGAGAAAGGTCAAAACGTTCTAGCAATTGATGTCTTCAAAACAGGTGAACATATCCTGCAGGAAGGCGCCAAAACCCAGCGGGACGAGAGCTTCAGATACTTCACTACTTTCAACCGTACCGATACGCAAGAACGTATACAAGATATATTAACTGCCTTGTCGTTCCTGAAAAACCAGCAAGCAATGAAGAAGATTAATCTAGTTGGTGCGGACGAGGCTGGTCCTTGGACCATCCTGGCCAGCGCCGTTGCCGATGAGCTGATAGACCAGGTTATCGCCTATGGCGTGAATCTAAACCACAATGAAGACTCAGAGGCGTTGAAATTATTTGTACCGGGACTGTCCAGGATCGGTGGTGTTCAAACGGCCATTGCACTTTATGCGCCTAAAAAGGTGATTATTCATAATATAGGTGATGAATTCGATCCGCGGAAAGATTCACAGGTCTATCAGATAACGGGTTACCAGGACAATTTCAAATTCTACGAAAATGAATTATCAATGCAGGAGATAGTTGAATTATTAGGTCCATGAATTCTACCAAACAGGCATTGTATATCGCCAAAGCCAGGTGAGCTATTGAGGCAGAAGACTATAAAACACATTGTCCTGCAGGACCACGGCGATACGGTCTGGTATCGCAATATCAAAATTCGCCTGCTGCCACCTCGATGAACGTGGCTGGCGAGCTGCATTGTACGCCGTTAAAGGAGGGCGTATGTCTTGTTGCTGCAGATTACATTTGCTATAAAGATGCAGCTTAGCGTAATTTCCCCCACGATGTTTAATACGGTTTATAAATATCACCTGAAGCCCAAGGCCCAGGAGCGCATCCGGGGGTGATTGCCTTGTAGTCCGTTTTGAACCCAGAAGATTTGCAACAGGCCCCCGAATTCTCGAGGGCCTTTTGCTTTTTATGCTGAACCGACATAGTGTTTTCGTGCCGGGCCCGTCATATTAGCAGGCGGCGGACATCCGTCTGGCCCGCTCGTCCTGAGCCGGGCCTGTCCTGAGCGTAGGCGAAGGGTCGAAGGACCGGACAGGTTGGCATCTGAAAACAGGAGAAAGAAGGAGAAGGATCAATGAGCGTGAGCCGACAAAGTTCGTGTCCTGAATGCGGATTCGCGATAACCATAGCTGCTGACACCGTAAAAGGGGAGATCCTCCAGTGCGGTGATTGTGGTGTGGAACTCGAGGTGATCAACCTTGAGCCTTTAGAAATTGCGCTGGCTCCCGAAGAAGAAGAAGACTGGGGGGAGTAGTGTAGTCATGACAACTGCCAGAGGTGTTCCCATGCTTGGCATACTTCTATCGAGGGTTCGTACGGAAGAGAAGCTGCTGCTGCAGGCTTTCGAGTCCCGCCGGACCCCAGTGGAAATAATTGATGACCGCGAGATTGTGTTTGATCTGCACAAGAGGAACCGGCAAGGATTGCATGGCGTCCTTGAACGTTGCATCAATCACTCGAGGGCGCTGTACGCCCTCCGTATTTTTAACGACTGGGGCATACCCACCGTCAATGACTACCACGTGGCGTCGATCTGCGGAAACAAGCTCGAGACCACGTCGGCTCTTGTGCGGAATGGAGTGTCGGTGCCCCGGTGCAGGGTGGCCTTTACGCCGGAATCGGCCATGCGGGCGATAGAGGAGATGGGCTATCCGGTGGTCCTTAAGCCGGCGGTGGGTTCCTGGGGTCGGCTGCTTTCCAAGGTGAACGATCGAGATGCCGCCGAAACAATCCTGGAACACAAAGAGGTGCTGGGGAGCTACCATCACTCTATTTTCTATATTCAGGAGTATATTGACAAACCGGCCCGGGATATCCGTTCCTTCGTGGTGGGGGACGAGACCGTGGCTGCCATTTACCGCTATTCGGACCACTGGATTACCAACACCGCCCGTGGAGGGAGGGTGGAAAACTGCCCGGTTACACCCGAGATCAATGCCATATCGCTGGCAGCGGCTGAGGCTGTAGGCGGCGGTGTCGTTGCTGTGGACCTGCTGGAAACGCGGGATGGGCAGCTGCTGGTTAACGAGGTGAATTACACTATGGAGTTCCGCAACAGCATCGACATCACAGGCGTGGATATCCCCGGTGCCATTGTTGACTATTTCATAAAGGTAACTGCCAGGAAACGGGGTGAGCATGTCTGAGTCGATTCGGGTTTCCATCGTGGGGGGCAGTGGCTACACAGGGGGCGAGCTGCTCCGGCTTGCACTTTTCCACCCGCGGTTGCGCCTGGCCCAGGTTACGTCAAATCGCCTGCCCGGGAAATATATCTATATGACCCACCCCAACTTACGAGGTGTGACGGAGATGAAGTTCTCACACCCGGATGACCTGGCTCCCTGTGATGTTCTGTTCCTCTGCTTGCCGCACGGCGAGGTGGCGCGCAATATAGAATACTATGGGGAGGTTGCTCCCAGGATCATTGACTGCTCCAGCGATTTTCGCCTGAATGATCCGGCTGACTACCGGAAATGGTACCAGGAGGAGCACCCGGCTCCTGAATGGCTGGGGAAATTTGTATATGGGCTGCCTGAGCTGTACCGGGAGGAGCTGGCCCAAGCCTGCTATGTATCCGGCGTAGGCTGTAACGCCACGGTGACCAACCTCGCCCTGGTACCCCTGGTGCGGTCCGGAATGTTGGAGCGGGTCGTGGCTGATGTTAAGGTTGGCTCCTCGGAAGGGGGTGCCAGGCCCAACGCCGGTTCTCACCATCCTGAGCGCAGCGGGGCCGTGCGGTCTTTCAAGCCGACCGGGCATCGGCACCAGGCCGAGATACGGCAAGTTCTGGGGGATGGCTTCGAGCTCCACTTTTCTGTCACGGCGGTGGAACTCGTCCGAGGTGCGCAGGTCACGGCTCACTGTTTCCTGAAGGAGCCTGTCGAAGAGAAGGCAGTGTGGCAACTGTATCGCGATGCCTACGGTGAGGAGCCCTTTGTCCGGCTGGTGAAGCAGAGGACGGGCATCCATCGGTATCCCGAACCCAAGATCCTGGCCGGCAGTAACTTCTGTGATGTGGGCTTTGAAGTCGAGGCTGAGGGTTCCTTGCGCCATGTTGTGGCGATTGCAGCCCTGGACAACCTGATGAAAGGGGCCGTGGGCAGCGCAGTCCAGTCACTGAATATCATGATGGGCTGGGATGAGACCACGGGGCTGCTTTTCCCCGGTTTGCATCCCATTTAACACGAAAGGAATATTTGTGCTCGTGCTGAAGATTGGCGGCGCGGCGGATATGGACTACGACGCGATTGCCGATGATGTTGCCGACCTGGTGGAGCGGGGTCAGCGGTTGGTGGTGATCCATGGGGGCTCGGCCCTGACCAATGAAGTCGCCACCGCCCTGGGGCATCCCCCGGAATTTGTGACCTCCGCCAGCGGCTACATCAGCCGTCGAACGGACCGCCGCACCCTGGAAATTTTCGAAATGGTCTATTGCGGACAGATGAACAAGGGGATAGTAGAGCGGCTCCAGGGACGCGGTGTGAATGCCGTGGGGCTCAGCGGTCTGGATGGGCGGCTGTGGGAAGGCCGGCGAAAAGAGACCCTCAGAATCGTGGACCCGGATGGCCGTCGCCGGGTTCTGCGCGATGATTACACCGGGCGAGTTGAGCGGGTAAACACGGCTCTGCTTAATTCACTCCTTGACACCGGCTATCTGCCCGTGCTGACTCCACCGGCCATATCCTATGGCGGCGAGGCCATTAATGTGGATGGAGACCGGGCTGCGGCGGCTACCGCGGTTGCCCTGGGAACCGACACACTGGTGATTTTATCCAATATGCCGGGCTTGCTGGAGCGCTACCCGGACGAGAGCACTCTGATTCGGCAGATTCCTGCAGCCGACCTGGCCGGCTTTATGGATATGGCTCAGAAGCGAATGAAGAAGAAGATCATGGGAGCGCGTGAGGCCCTTGCTGGAGGGGTGAAGCGGGTTATTTTTGCCGATGGGCGTGTACGTCAACCGGTGCAACAGGCACTTAAGGGGGAGGGAACCACCATTGAATAGGAAAGGGGGAACACCGATGATCCGGCCAGCGACGGCAACGGCCCCTGGAACGGCCGAAATCCTGGCCCTGGAAGATGCCCACACCTCAGGTGCTTATACCAAGCGCCCCGTGGCCATCGTACGCGGCAAAGGGGCTATATTGTGGGATGCTGAGGGCAATCGCTACATTGACGGTATATCAGGCATCGGTGTAGCGAACGTAGGGCACAACCACCCCGTGCTGACCGCAGCGATGCAGGAGCAGCTTGACAATCTGCTTGTCTGTGGCAGAGCCTATTACAATGATCAGCGAGCCCTGTTTCTGCGCGATCTGACGGCCCATACCCCCGGTGACCTGAATCGAGTGTTTCTGTGCAATTCCGGGGCTGAGGCGGTTGAAGGAGCCATTAAAGCAGCACGTTACTTTACCGGGCGTACAGAATTGGTGGCGCATAGGAGGGGATTCCACGGTCGTACTATGGGAGCCTTGAGCCTTACCTGGAATCAGAAATATCGGGAATTGTTTCACCCCCTGCTCCCGGGAGTCACCCACGTGCCGCTGAATGATATCCAGGCGTTGGAAGCTGAACTGACTGAGCGCACGGCGGCGGTGGTGTTGGAAATTATCCAGGGTGAAGGAGGGATTTGGCCCGCAGATCCGGACTATCTTCACGCTGTACGCCGTTTGTGCGATGAGAAAGGGGTACTCCTGGTGGTAGACGAAGTACAGACCGGTATGGGACGCACCGGCAGCTGGTTTGCGTGTGAGCACTTTGATCTCCTCCCCGATATCCTTTGTCTGGGGAAGGCCCTTGGCGGTGGGATGCCTGTCGGAGCGGTGGTCTGGCGTGACTCCCTTGGTACGCTGCCCCCTGGCTCCCATGGCTCCACCTTCGGCGGAAACCCTCTGGCCTGCGCCGCAGGCAGGGCCGTTCTCCGTATTATGGCGGATGAAGACCTTCCCGGCCGGGCGGCCAGACTCGGTGAGCAATTGATCCAGGAATTAAGGGGACTGAATTCCCCCAGAATACGTGAAGTGCGGGGACGCGGGCTTATGATCGGGGTGGATCTCCGTCAGCGGGCAGGGCCTGTGATCAAGGCCCTTATGAGCAAGGGCATCCTGTTGACGCCGGGGGGTCCAACGGTCCTGCGCCTGCTGCCTCCTCTCGTAATATCTGAGGAGGAGCTGGCCAGTATCGTGCGAGGCCTTGCCGAAGTCCTGCGGGAGCTCGAAGGTGCAAGTGGTGGTTAGAATCGCGTCACTGTGGAGGGACACAACGAGCAAGTATGCCCTTAGGAGGTTGGCCATATGCCTGAAAATATAGGGGCGAAAGAGAGGGTCTCCGACAGAGAGGCAGCCGTGTCTCTCCTGGAGGACCTGGCGGCTATCCCCAGTCCCTCCCGACAGGAGCATCAGGCCGCCGCCTACCTGGTGGATTGGCTTGGCCGCCACGGTTTTGACGCCCACCTGGATAACGTGGGCAACGCGGTTGGTCAGCGGGGAAGCGGCCCCCGAGAGGTGCTACTGCTGGGACACATCGATACATTCTCCGGCGAGCTGCCCGTTTACCGCGAAGGTGACTGGCTCTACGGAAGAGGCTCCGTGGATGCCAAAGGCCCGTTGTGCGCCTTTGCATCTGCGGCGGCAGCTGTTGACATTCCTCAAGGCTGGCGGGTGGTGGTGGTCGCGGCCGTTGAGGAGGAAGCACCTACCAGCCGGGGGACGCGCCACAGGGTGAGCCAGGATGGCCGGCCCGAGTACTGCGTGATCGGGGAGCCGAGTGGCTGGGATCGAATAACCCTGGGCTATAAAGGGGTCCTGCTGGCGAAAGCCGGGCTGCGGCTGCCCTTCTCACATTCTGGCGGCCGAGACAGACTGCCGGCGGAAATAGCCGTAGAATGCTGGAATGCCATGGTGGACTACTGCCGCGGTGTCAATGCAGAACGGGACAGGGAATTCCATCGACTCTCGCCGTTCCTGCGGCACATCACTACCACCGACGATGGAGCCTATGGCACCGCCGAACTGGTGGTAGGGTTTCGCCTCCCCCTTGATATCGCTTCACAGGACCTGGAGCCCGTCATCATCGACATTCTGGCATCGGCCACTATGGGTCAATATGAATGGGAAGTTGCGAACAGGGAAGAGGCGTTTATGGGGGAGAAGAATTCGCCTCTGGTTCGCGCCTTTTTGGCAGCCATCCGGGAGCAGCAGGCCCGCCCCCGGTTCGTGCTTAAAACGGGCACCACGGACATGAATGTTGTCGGGCCGGTGTGGGGGTGCCCTATCGTGGCTTACGGACCCGGTGACTCGACCCTGGATCACACACCGGAAGAACGGATCCATCTGGGGGAGTACTGGAAGTCGATAGAAGTACTTAAGTCCATGCTGAATACACTCATGGCATCATAGCGTGTCTGATGACACTAACGAGCGAGTCTTAACACATACAAGGCTTTATAAAGAAATAGCACCGACTAAAATGATACAGATTCTTGACAGTACGTTACGGGAAGGTGAACAGACACCCGGCGTCTTCTTTGACGGCCATATCAAACTTGCTATCGCCGGGGCGCTCGACAAGGTGGGCGTCGATTTCATTGAAGCGGGACACCCCAAGGTCAGCCCGGAGATTTATAATGCCACCAGGCTGATTTCCCAACAGAAGTTCAAGGCGACCATCGGCGCTCATTCCCGCTCCTTGAAAGAGGATGTGGACCTGGCTCTGGAGTGCGGTGTTGGATTCCTGGGTGTCTTTTTCTGTGTCTCCGATGATCGCCTGACCCACGTCCATAAAAAGGAATTGCACCGGGCTGTCGATCAGATAGCAAAGGTGATTGCCTATGGGAAGGAGCGGAAACCCGAACTCCTCATCCGGTATACACCGGAAGACGCCGTGCGCTCCCCGTTCCGGAACGTGATGGATGCTTCCGTGGCTGCGGTTCAGGCGGGGGCCGATATTATCAGCGTGGCCGATACCACTGGTTATATGATACCGGGCACGTCGCGAAGTATGTATGATTACGTATCACGACTGAAGGCAGAACTGGCCGACAGGGAGCTCTACCCGAAGATAGCGGTACACTGTCACAACGACCGGGGACTTGCCCTGGCCAATACGTTGGATGGCTGCCGTGCCGGGGCTGAAATTATCGATGCCACGGTACTTGGTCTGGGTGAGCGGGCCGGAATTGTCGACCTGGCCCAGTTACTCTATGCCCTGTCTGCGGACTTCGGTGAGGCGAATGCGTGGGATTTCAAACGGCTTCCCGAGCTCTACCAGCTGGTCAGCCAGCACTCGGAAGTACCGATTCCGGTTAATTTTCCGCTGGTGGGCGCCAACGCGTTTACTCATTGCGCGGGCGTTCACACCCATGCATCCGCCCGGAATCCCATGCACTATCAGAGCATCGCGCCTGAGCTTTTAGGCCGGACGATGAACGTCGCGCTGGACCATATGGCGGGTCTATCCTCTATCAAATGGGCGTTTGAGAAAATCGGTGCCGACGAAGACGATCACATGGCCCAGCGGGTACTGGAGGTGGTTAAGTCCATCGGGCAACGCGGCCGGACGGTGAGGCTGAATGAGCTGCGCCACATTATTGACTGGTGCCGGTCAACCTCTGATGCAGGTGGGGAGGAGTTCGCTCGGGATTAGCCTGCCGGGATGTCCTCGGGAAGAAAGAGGGGCAGGGGCACCAGCCGAACTCATCACCTCCGTCATCATGGCGCAACCGACTACAGCCAGCATCGCCATAATAAAAAGATCAAGAATCGTTTACCGTTGTAGAGTAATCAAGGGTTACTGAATGCAAGAACGCCCCCGGCTAATCCAGGGGCGTTCTTTATTTGAAACGAATAAAAGGCAAATGCTTCTGTCGGAGAGACCGAAAACTCAGAGCTCCAAACTTCCGTTCTCCACCACTATTTTTCCATCTACCTTGAGAGTACTGCCCGGCAAATGGGCATACAACGCGAAGTTGGCGCTATTCTCACCTCCAGCCCACGTATTGTTACCGAACCCGATCGTGACCATTCCTGCGGGCATCCAGGCCACCATTTGACTACCGGACGGGATACGCACGTTTGGGTTTAGACCAACATTGACTACGGCAAACAGGTCCTTGCCGGGACCGGCAGCATCATACAGCGCCTGGAGTCGTTCCAGACCGGATTCGGCCGTCATGGACACGAGCTTGCCCGCCTCGAAGGTCAGTGTGAGGTCCCGGATATCATGGCCTTGATAAAAATAGTGATCAACCACGACCGTTCCTTCGGCTGTGCCGAGAACCGGTGTTGTATACACCTCGCCCGCCGGGAGCCAAACCATACCGGCCGCACCCCCGAGCTCCATTTCTTCGTCCGAGATTACTCCATCGCTCACGAAAACCGGGCGCCCGTCAATGTGCAACCTCAGATCGGTGCCATTGGGATTTGTGATGTACACTTCCGATCCGCTGACAAGAGCCGCCTTCGCCGTCACGCCCTGCGCCTGGAGCTGGGAGTAATCCGTATTCACCCCGTCCCAGAAAATCGACGATAATTCTTCCTTAGACACACCGAACTGATTCGCTAGATCTGCTGTTGGGTAAAGTCCGTTGCCCAAGTTCACTTGTCGTACGTTACGGTCTATCATACGGACACTTACAGGAGTGCCGGCTTTGCTTACCATGGCGATGCGTTCAGCCGGAACGTCCGCCAGCAACCCTATTGTTTCTAGATAATCAACACTGATGACTGCTGTGACCAGGTTGGCCAGCGCTAGATTGAACTCTGGAGTCTGGGAATCATATTTCGCCGGAACCTCGTCATAATAACAGCGCGCAATCCGTTCGCTTCCCAGAGAGACCAGCGGGAATGCTCCCAACTTGCGCACTTGAACAGCGAGGTTTTCCAGCAATTCCACATCTCGCACGCCTCCGGTAATCAGGACAAGGTCGCCTTCCTGGACATTGGTACACTGCGCGACCAGCTTCTGAGCCAGGGCGTCATAATCGGTGTCAGCACTTTCCTTCTGTTTGCAGCCTGATATCAGCATGGCAAGGAGCCCTGCTACAAGGGTCGCTCTTGCAATAACCGAGGCCAGCCTCTTATTCATATAGTATACCTCCCATTTATGTTGATGATAGAAACAACAAAAAGCTACGTCATTTCTATAAAAATTACAATGTAATAATAACTGCGGAAAGCTAATCCCGCTACGTTAGTCACCCTCGCCCGGTTGAGACCCAACTACCGGGACCGCTCCTCAAATCCAGCCCATCAGGTAGGGCGGCACCAGCAGCAGGCACCCCACCACCAAGTAAATGCCTTCCAGCGGCAGGATCCACCGCGCCCACTTCTCCCAGGGAACGCCCCCCAGGGTCAGCACCCCCAGCAATACACCGGAAGTGGGGATGATCATGTTGCTGAAGCCGTCGCCGAACTGGAACGCCATCTCCGCATTTTTCTGCATTCACATGAATTCACCACGTTTCATAATGCACCCGCGGGGAATCAAACTGGGTCCGTGACTGCTTCTTTTCGGCGGGGTACCCTGCTGCTACAATGGACAGGACCTCCATATCGTCGGGGACGCTGAAGAGCTTCTTAATCGGGTCCTTCCGCTCCATTCGCGGATGAACCCCCAGCCAGACGGTTCCCAGTCCCAGTGATGTACCCGCCAGCAGGATGTTCTGGGTGGCGGCCGAACAGTCCTGCGGCCAGTAGTTCTTTGAAATAGCCGGATCTGCACACACGACGATAGCCATAGTTGCCTCATAGCACATCTTCGCATATGGGTGGATATCGGCCAGGCGGTTCAGGGCCTGCCGATCTTTTACTACAATAAAATGCCAGGGCTTTGCATTGTTGGCCGATGGGGCTGCCATGGCGGCTTGCAGCATCAGATCGATTTTCTCATCTTCAACCGGGTTGGAATGGAACTTGCGGATACTTCTCCTGGCAAATATCCACTCTAAGGGGTTGTCAACCATGAGGCCCTCTCTAATTTGCGTGGGGTTGCGTTGCTTCTTTGTGATAACCTGCCTTAGCCAGTTCAGGCCGTACCGGATATAAAAGGATTGAAACTTCATCTTTCGTTGGTGAAAGCTACGGGTTCACTCCTTTATATGGAAGATCATAAGCCCATCACGCGCGGCGTGTCGTCAGCTATATAAATGGGAAAGCATTAACCCTGCACAGCTCCCATAGAACACATGGCGGGCAGACGCCTTTTAAGGTGTCCAGGCTTAAACTTGAAAGTAATTTCCCGCATTAATCGCGCTCGTCAACATAAAGAAATATGTATCCCCTGTGGTTGAATCTTAACGGCATCAACGTGGATTACAGTGTATATATAACATTCAGATAAACTACCCTGAAAGGGATATACTTCGGAAGGGTCGTAGAAATTGAACACATTTCAAACGCTCGATTGGCTCGTTATCGGATTATACTTTCTCGTTCTACTCGGCATTGCCTGGTGGACAATCAAACGACGGCAGGATACATCTACGGATTATTTCCTGGCTGGTCGCCATTTAGGCTGGTTTATCGTGGGAGCGTCTATTTTCGCCTCGAATATTGGATCGGAACATCTGGTGGGGCTGGCCGGGACGGGTGCGACCGACGGCGTTGCCATGGCCCACTATGAACTGCACGCTTGGTGCCTGCTAGTTCTAGGATGGGTAATGGTGCCGTTTTACACGCGATCGAAGGTGTTTACAATGCCTGAATTTCTTGAAAGACGGTTCTCACCGACCTGCCGCACCGTTCTCTCAGTTATTTCACTTGTCGCCTACGTATTAACAAAAATTGCAGTGGGAATCTTTGCCGGCGGTATCGTTTTTAGTGTACTGCTCCCGGAAATGAACTTCATGGGCCTGGATAGTTTCTGGATCGGCTCAGTGCTGGTGATCGTTTTAACAGGAATTTATACCATTTTGGGCGGTCTACGTGCGGTGGCCTATACTGAAGCACTCCAGACGGTTGTTCTCGTAGTCGGATCAATATTGGTAACAGTATTTGGACTTCAGGCCTTAGGCGGTTGGCAAGAACTGCGAGCGATTGCTGGCTCTGACATGTTTAATCTCTGGAAACCGCTGGTGCCATCCGGTATGGAAAGCACTTGGGCCCCTGTCAGGGAAGCCGGTCGCATGGCCTGGTATTTCAATGACAATTACCCCTGGCTTGGAATGCTGTTTTGTGCCCCGATCATTGGGCTATGGTACTGGACAACAGACCAATATATCGTGCAGCGGGCTCTGGGGGCACCTAATGAATCCGAGGCCCGTCGCGGCTCAATCGCGGCCGCCTTTTTGAAGCTGCTCCCCGTATTTATTTTTATTATCCCGGGTATGATTGCATTCGCCTTGGCAAAAAGTGGGCAGGTGCAGGTTCTCCAGGATCAATTATTCGGTGCAGACGGGCAACTTATACGGGATAATGCCCAGAAAGCCTTCCCTCTGCTCGTGGCTCATATACTGCCCGTTGGTATACGCGGTCTGGTGGTGGCCGGACTGCTGGCAGCATTGATGAGCTCGCTTGCCGGTGTTTTCAATGCATCTTCTACGCTTTTTACGATGGATTTTTACTCCCGACTACGACCTGATGTGAGCCAACATCAATTGGTTTGGATGGGTAGAGTTGCCACAACGGTGATGGTTCTCATTGGTCTGGCCTGGATTCCGGTTATTAGAGGTGGAAAGGGACTTTATGATTATCTACAGGGCGTTCAGGCCTATCTTGCACCACCGATATTTGTGGTTTTCTTTCTCGGTGTATTTAACAAACGATTGAATGCCAAAGGCTGTTTGGCAGCGCTTATTACCGGTTTTGTTATGGGCTTGTTCCGTTTGGCTGTCGATACACCAGTCAAACTGGTAGACGGATTTGCCTACACGGAAGGCTCATTTTTATGGGTGATAAACAACATCTTCTTCCAATATTACAGTTTGATTATTTTTATTGTCTGTGTAGTTGTGATGATCGTTGTTAGTAAACTGACCGAGGCACCGTCCTACGATAAGATCAGCGGACTCACTTTCGGAACCACGTCGGAAGAAGATCGGCAAAGTTCCCGTGCCAGCTGGACCAGGCTTGATGTGGTGGCCTCGGCACTGGTCCTGATTCTCATTGTCGCTGCCTACCTGTATTTTACAGGATAATTTCGATTATCTAAACAGGATCATCAGTGGAGAATGTTCAGACTAGGCGTAGTAGAGTAATTATTCAAGGGTAACGTCGCAGACTTGCTACCAATGTTGTTAACATTAGACCATGCAAAGGAAGATGAGCTGTCCTCGCTGTGGTTGCAGGAAACTTTAGTCGATCCAGCGAGGAAAGCTGCGTTGCAGTGCTTGCCGGTATGAATGGACCCTTGGAAAACTTCCTCTCCAGTTGGAGCGTAGAGAGTGGCAGAAACTGGCTGCACTGGTTCTTGCGAGGCCTGCCAGCCAGGGCCATCGCCGCCGAAAGGGGTGAACCTGAACAGATCAGTGGTAAGCAGGAACTATATGAGAGTATTATTAATCGGTATATTTAGTCTTTAGTGGAGAGCGACTATGCCTGAAGGTCTGTTTGCCGGGTTGGATGTATCTACCCAGGGTTGTAAACTGGTCGTCGTTGATGCCAAGGCCGAGGACATTATCTTTGTAGATTCGGTTAATTATGATGAGGATTTGCCACAATATGGCACCAGGAACGGCGTTGTGCAAGGGTTGGAGGAAGAAGTATCGGAATCGGATCCCAATATGTGGATTGAAGCGGTAAATATGGTCTTTGAAAGATTGCGGGTATCAGAAGTCCAGCGGGATAAGATTCGATGCATCTCGGTTTCCGGCCAGCAGCATGGTCTGGTGGCTCTGGATGCTGAAGGAAACCTTACCCGGCCCCGGAGTAAGCTGTGGAATGATTTTTCGACGTATGATGAATGCGAGATACTTACCGATCATGTCGGAGGCAAGCAGGCAATGGTTCGTGAGGTGGGGAACAGTCAGCGAACGGGATATACGGCGGCCAAGATATTTCACATGTTTCGACACGAGAAGGATGCCTATTTGAAATCGACGACCTTCTTTCTGGTCCACAACTACATCAATTGGTATTTGACCGGTGGAAAGAGGGCTGGCGTCCGGGTCATGGAGCCGGGGGACACGTCGGGTATGGCCTTATGGAATCCCAAAACGGGCAGTTGGTCTGATAAAGTGATCAGGGCCTTAGATCCCGGCTTGAAGGAAAAACTCCCCCGGGTACAGCCGTCTGATAGGAGCATAGGCTTTATTTCCGGTGAATTGGCGGAGAAATGTGGATTCTCGCCTGATTGCAAAGTCGACGCTGGCTGTGGTGATAATATGTATGGCGCTGTGGGTACTGGTAATGTCCGACCTGGAATAGTGACAATCAGTCTTGGCACCAGCGGAACCGCTTACACTTTTTTGGAAGAACCGTATATTGACCCATCAGGCGAGATTGCCGCCTTCTGCGACAGTACCGGGCATTATCTGCCCCTTTTGTGTGTTTCCAATCTGGCAAATGGATATGATGCCGTGTTGAATATGTTTGGAATCTCGCATGAGGAGTTCAGTGAAGTTATAAGTAAGACGGAAGCAGGAAACGCGGGCAAGGTATTGATCCCCTGGTTTACGGGAGAAAGGACGCCGGATATTCCCCTGGCTTCGCCGCTCTATTTTGGTTTTGGGCTGGAGGATTTTACGAAAGTAAGTCTGTGCAGGGCTGTTCTGGAAGGACATGTACTCAACCTGTTCGAAGGATTCTGTCGACTGCCCGCAGAAACGAAAGAGATTCGGCTCACCGGGGGGCTGTCAAAGTCGGAAAGCTGGTGCCAGACCATTGCCGATGTGTTTGAAGCAGAGACGGTACCGGTAGGAGGGGAGGGGGCTGCCCTGGGTGCGGCTCTGCATGCCGCCTGGGTCTGGCATAAGGAATCCGGACGCGCAATTCCCATCGAGGAAGTGGCCGAGCCCTTTGTTATTTTAGATGAAAAACAACGAAAAAAGCCTGACCGGAAGAATATCAAAGTATCTCGAATTCAGAAACAGCTTTTCCATGCCCTGAGTAATCGAATCAGGGGAATTGAGGGTGAAGATCCATTCCTGTTGCAAGACAAACTGATCCAATTGTCGAGCTGATCCAGGAATGGAGAAGCTGCAAAGTAATCTTTCCCTCAAGAACTGGACAGGATATTGAGTGGTTAACTGCGTGGAACGGATACCCTGGACGCAGCAGAACATTCAGGGCTTGATGAAAAAGCAGGATTCATGAGAAAAAAATATCGGCCTTTGCGATTGGCAATTTGGGTCACATTCCCGTTGTGGATTGGCTTTACAAATGTTTCAGAGCTGAAATGGCCAGAGAAGACCATCACTGTTTATGTGGGCTGGACCGCCGGGGGATCGTCTGATATAACCACCCGAGCTCTTGTCATGGAAATGGAGAAAAGACTGGGGAGGAGGATCCTTGTAACCAACGTCACGGGAGCAGTGGGTTCCATCGGGGCGACACCGGTCGCCAAAGCGCCACCGGACGGCTACCTCTGGTTCGGCGGTGGTGCTGTCCACGGAACCTGGCCCATATTGGGATACAGTGATGCTTCCTGGACCGACTTCTATGCTTTCCTGGATGCAGTCATGCCCACGAGCATTTACGTGCTTGATGATGCTCCCTGGAAGACTATAGAGCAGCTAATAGCGGATATCCAGGCCAGCCCCAAAGGGCGCTTCAGGTACGGCCACCCTGGTGCGGGCAGCAATGGGAGCATATTCGGCGGTCTTCTGCTGGAGGCCGCTGGCGCGGTGGATAAAGTGCGTTCCATTCCCTACAGAGGTGGCCGTGAGGCTGGACGTTATCTGCTCTCAGGCGAGATAAGCTTTGCATCGGTAACCATGGGCGACCTGTCCGATTGGGCCGTGGCCGGACGGGTTCGTCCCCTGGCAAACCTCTTCTCCAGTGAGATCATGTTCGAAGGGATAAAGTACCGCGCTATTACGGATATATATCCTGATCTGGAGCCCTATCAAGCTATTAACCCGTGCTATGGTATCTATGTGCACCGGGACACACCTGAAGAGATCGTCACGAAGATTGCGGAGACCTTTGTCTATGCTATCCAGCAGGAAGGCTTTCAGAGGATTGTTGTAGAGGAACGCGCGGGGATTTTATTGCCCAAGTTGGGTCGCGCCTCGGATGAGCAAATGTCCAGAATTGAGTCTGCCCGGGGCTGGGCCCTTTTCGATCTCGGAGTGGCCCCCAACAACCCGTCCGCGTTCGGCGTGCCCAGGCTCAGCGAATGGAGCTGGCCGCCGCACCAGCGCGCCGCGGAGTTGCGACCCTGGCCCAAGGCGGTGGAAGCCATGTATAAGGAATTGCGCTGATCTTTCTGGGCTGAGAGCATAATCCGGTGTTACTGGAAGAAGATGATACTGCAAAAACTGACATCTGACAAAGGATCCTCCGGCGAGCTCCTGCTGGGGCTTGCAATGACGGCCTTCTCCATAT
>CAZULW010000033.1:0-24597 GCA_964621455.1 uncultured bacterium | reverse complement strand
GGGTATTGGCGACTTCCGGGCACAGGGTCTATTTTGCCGGTGACACGGGCTACGGGACCCATATCGCCGAGATCGGTGCGCGGACCGGCCCCCCGGACCTGGCGCTGCTGCCCATCGGTGCCTATCGACCCGAATGGTTTATGCTCGCCGTGCATACCAATCCCGCTCAGGCGGTGCAGGCCCATCTGGACCTTCGCGCCGGGCGGTCCATCGGCATGCACTGGGGGACCTTTATCCTCTCTGACGAACCCATCCTTGAGCCGCCGCGCCTTCTCCGTGAGTCAGCGGAGAAAGCCGGGCTGACAGATGAGGAAATTATCGTTCTCCGGCACGGCCAGACCCTGGTCATTCCCTAGACCTGTTTCCCGCCTCCTGAAAGTACTTACCGTTCCCCACCGGGATGGTGGTTGCGCGGCTACGCCCGGCAAGGCGCACGTTGCTATTCACCCCCCGTTGGCGGTAGATTAGATCAGAACCCCGGCGGAGTACGTCTGCTGTTGGCGTGCACAATGGGGGCGTTGCTGCGTAACAGAACTTTTCATCTCTTCGGGACCATTTAAGGAGGGAGTCATGACCAGAAAACCAGAGTTCGGGCCGAAGCTGACCGTAAGGCAGGCCAAATCTAACCCCGCGGAAAAGGTGAAGCGGCCACGCGCTTCACGCCTGCGCAATCTCTTCTCCACGCTCAAGCACAACCTGTTCCTGGCTCTCCTGTCGGGGGTCCTGGCGTGCGCCGGGGCGTTCTTGGGCGCCTGGACCGTGCAGAAAGCCATCTGGGACAAGCAGACCGGCTACGACCTTACCCTGAAACGGATCGAGCTCATCGAGCGCACCGTCGACCTGATGGGCAAGAGCACCGCGGTGATCGGCCAGGATAAGAACTACACCCGGAGCTTCCTTACGGCCATGGCCAAGACGGCAGGCGATCCCACCAAGGCGGTGGGCATCATCAGCACGATGCTCAAGGAATCCTCGGAGGCCCGCTGCAACATCGCCGAGGCCCACGCCGAGTTCATGAGCCTGCTGGCCCTCAACGAAATCTTCTTCGGCGAACGGACCAGGACAGCGGTGCGGGCCCTGCAGGAGACGGACCCCTGGTGGGAAGCCGATTCCGCCCTGAAGGCCGACCTGATTGAGGCCCTGAAGGCTGACTTTTACCACGAGGAATCTGCTGAGTAACAGGCCGGGCATAATCTCTATAACCCAAGCCGCGGTCCCCGGCCCGAGAGAAGAGACCGGGGCCTACCTGTACTACGAGGACCGGCTAGTAATGGCGAAGGCGGTAGATTGGTTAAAGGAGTTGGCGGTGCAATAATGCAGTCGCAGGGGCAGCCTAACCGGAAAGCACCATCCCCGCCCATAAGGCAAATAGAACAGCCAGCCCCGTCTCCATAAGCCCGATGTGGGTGACCTTAAGGTGGCGGTAGCGGTCCATCCAGAAGAGGATCGCCACCAGCTTGGCCAGCGGTATCAGGAAAGTCCAGGCCAGGGCCGGCGCCAGTAGGTCAACCTGGACCAGCAGGAACAGGATGACCAGGGCTGCAACATGGTAGGCTGCGGCTCGGGCCAGGGCTTGATCCCCGAATAAGCGCAGGCGGACGGTAAAGACGGCGCTGGACAGAACCAGCGTGCACAGCAGCCAGAGACCCAACAGCTCCCGGATCATGAGACCAGTGGTGGCGGTGAAGGCGAAGGGCAGCGCGAGACCCAGCCCCGCGAAGACCGCCAGTTCGTTGGGAATGGTTTTCTGTCCTTTCTGGTGGACCGACACGAGGTTGACAAGCAGGACGCCGAGGGTCACGACATAGATGCGTCCCAGGACGGGGGTTCGGAGCCAGAGGATACTCGCCCCGGCGGCAGCCACCAGGCCGTAGATACCGGTCCAGACAACCAGACGGGACTGCAGCTGGCGGCGCCGAATTAAGAGGGTCAGCGGCACCTGCAGCTCAAAAGCAGCGAAGACCGTGAGGAGGGCCAGGGTAGTGTCCACATTCCACCGCCCGGCAAGCCAGACCCCTAGAAGAAAGCAGACCCCCAGGGAAACGGTAGCGCCATGTTCGGGAGAGAGGATCGGCCGGGCCCAGGACCATTGATTCTTGGGTGACGGTGCCTTACTCATAACGCGATGTGATCCGACTGCGATCTCCTTCAAGCTCTGATGTGGTTGTCGGGAGGGGAATGAATTTACGTTCCGCGCCCGGCCAAGAGGTGGCTCTACTTGCCGAACAGGGCCGGAATGGTGAGCGTAATGGCCGGCACGTAGGTAATAACCAGCACCCCGATACCAAGAATTACCAGGTATGGTAAAACGGACAGGTATACCCTGGGCAGGGGTAAGTCGAAACGGTAGCTGGAAAGAAACAGGTTCATTCCCACCGGCGGTGTCAGGTAGCCCAGCTCCAGGTTGACCAGGAAGATAATGCCCAGGTGCACCGGGTCTATACCGAAGGCCACTCCCATCGGGGCGATGAGGGGTACCACCACGATGATGGCGGAGAAGATGTCCATGAGCGCCCCCACTATGAGGAGGGCGCCGTTGAGGGCCAGGAGGAAGACGATCTTGGAATGGATGTTAGCCTGGACCCAGTGCAGGGCCCGGGAAGGTATCTGAGCGTCCACCATGTAGCTGGTCAGGCCCATGGCCACCCCCAGGATGATGAGCACTCCGCCTATCACCGTGGCGCAACTGACTATGGTGGGAATAACGTCCCTGGTCAGTTTCAGATCGCGGTAGACGAAGACCTGTATCACGAAGGCGTATAATGCTGTGAAGGCCGCCGTTTCCACGAGGGTGGCGATGCCGCCGAAAAGGCCGCCGAGTACAATGACCGGCGTGAGCACTTCCCACTTGGCCTCCCAGAACGACTCCCACGCTTCCCGCCAGTGGAAAGGAGTCCTTTTGGATTTTCCCACGATGCCCTGGCGTACGCCCCAGGAAACCAGGATAGCGATCAGAAACAGGCCTGGAAGGAAGCCCGCCAGGAACAGGCGGTCAATGGGTGTCTGGGAGCGGATGCCATAGAGGATTACGGGCAGGCTGGGGATGAATAGAAGGCCGATGGAGCCGGATGCGGTCAGCAGCCCTGTTGAAAACTTCCGGGTGTACTGGTCCTTCAGGAGCATGGGAAACAGCAGGCCGCCCAGAGCCAGGATGGTCACCCCGGAGCCGCCGGTGAACGAGGTGAAGAAAGCGCACACCAGTACCGCAACCAGGGGCGTGCCGCCGGGAATCCAGCCGAACCAGGCCCGGAACACCCGTACCAGCCTGCGGGAGGCGCCCCCTTCGGCGAAAAAGTAACCCGCCAGGGTGAACAGGGGCAGGGTCGGCAGCATGGGATGGACCACGATGCGATAGGTTTCCGCCGGGATGGCGGCCATTACGCCCAATTCGTTCCAGAAAAGGAGGACGGCGGCGCCCCCCAGTACCACAAAGATGGGCGCTCCCAGGACCACCGCAACGATCAGCCCGGCAAATCCTATATAGACCGCCCAGCCCCCCTGCAGTTCCATCCCGAGCCCCAGGTAACCCAACACTGCGATGCCGATCAGGACGAGCAACCGGTAACGCCATTGGGAGCTGCTGCGTATGAGCAGCCGCCAGGCCAGGACGGCAAAGCCCACCGGCATAACCAGCTGGGCCATCCAGATCTGGATGGGACCAAAAATAGTGCGGGGAAAGGCCCGCTCGACGGACACGAGATGGTAGCTGGCCGCCATCAAGGCGAGGGTGACTCCTACCGAGGCGATGCCGGCCACTACGCCGGGCCAGCTGCCCCACCGGTCCCGCAGCCAGGTGGTCTCACCGGTGAGTGATAGCAGCCGTCCCTCCCGGGCGGCCAGCATGGCGCCCACGAAGCCGATCCAGAGGGTCAGATGTTGAACGGTGACGATGGAGTTGGTGATACTGGTCTTGAAAAACTCGCGGGCGAAGACTTCGGCTACCGGAAGGACGGCCATTACCGCCAGGATGATGACAACGGCCAGGTTTTCCAGGGCATGAACTTTCTCCCTGATCACCGGGAAAACCGTGTTGGTTAAAAGCCTATTGATGGTTTGGTCCTGTTTCAGGGGGGGTGAAATCGGGGCTGCCCATCACTCGCCTGAGCCCCTGTATCCGGTCATACATGACTGTATCTACCAGGGAGCCTCTCAGGATGTGGCCGTACTGATCGACAAAGTGCTGCCACTGGGCCCGCTCATCTTCGGTGATGTCCACCACTTGGAGCCCATGTTCCTGCATCACCGCAACCGCTTCATCATCGGTATAACGGATTTCATCCTTGATCCGCAGTACCCGTTTTTTCACCGCTGCCAGGAGCCTGGGGCGTAGATTCTCAGGGATGCGGTCCCAGGACTTTCGATTGATGATCAGACCGCCGGTCATGGCTGCCCAGGGCAGGTTGGTCATGTACTTGATGATGCCGAACCACTGGAAGGCGGCCACAGTCAGAGGGGAGCTCGAGACGGCATCGATGAGGCCCGTTTGCAATCCCGGCAGTACGTCCACCGCCGAGAGAGATACCGCCTGGAATCCGGCCGTTTTCCACAGGCGCGGTGAATGGGGATCGCCGGCCCAGGTGAAAATGCGCTGCTTCCGCAGATCGTCCGGCGTCCGCACCGGTTGTCTGGTGAACCAGTAGGCCCAGCCTACGTCGGCCCAAGCCAGGACCACGAACCCTTTTCCCTCGTACCGGCGCCGCAGCTCCGGCTCAACCTGGGCCCGGATCCAGTCCAGCTCGGCGTAGTTATCCACCAGCAGGGGCAGGGACAACCCGTAAATCCCCCTGTCAATGTAGCTGAGCCCCTCGGCAGTGAGCGCGGCGGCCTGCACCTGGTTAAGACGCATTTTCCGAACCATGTCGCTCTCGTCGCCGATCACACCACCGGCATAGATTGTCAGGCGCACCTGGTTATTTGACAGGTCACGCCAGTCCTGGGCAATTTCCTGGAGGACCTGGTGCCAGGGAGAACCTTCCGGTGCCAGGGAGGCCATTTTGATGTTCACCGGTTGATTTCTGACCTGCAGGCTGGAACCGGACAGAAAAGCCGCCGACAGCACGAGTGCCAGTAACTTCCGATAATCGAATCTCCGAGAGGGAAATGAGTCGGTATTGATGTGATGGTTCGTCATCGCAGCCGACAGCCTGGTGCTACGATGTGGTAATGCTGGGACACCTTGTTCAGCGCCCTACAGGAAAAGGTCATCGATCCGCTTGAGTAGCCACCGGGCGCGCCGCTTGGCCATGCGGTTCATAACACCCCCGGCCTTCACCGCCAGGGCGCGCTCCATCATGGCCACGAACCCTTCGCGGTCCTGCTCCTGCACACAGATGCTCTCGCCGTAGCTCACAAACAGCCCGGCGCTTCTTCCCTGGGAGTAGGAAAGGGCCACCTCGTAATAGTGCTTGGCCAGGGGCAGGGACCCGCCCATCATTGCTGGACGGCCCGCTTCGTAGACCATGAGCAGTTCGTAGGCGGCACCATCCATGTAGTCGGGCTGGAGCTCGGTCACCCGATGGGCCAGCGTTCCCACCTCGGGCAGGCGGATGAGCATTTCCGGCTGGTCCTTGGACAGGCTGATGGCCGATCCCAGAGCGGCGGCGGTCCAGTAAAGCAGGGGAACGTCCGCCGCGGTGGTCATGGCGACGGCCTCGCCGGGCCTTTGGGTCAAGGTCCCAGTGAAGCCGGAGTGCCGCTCCTCCAGGCGTGCCAGTCCCGCCTGGTAGGCCTTCGTGTAATGCTTCCGCGCCCGGGCATAGATTTTTCGCGCCCGGTGCAGGTCATTCTCCTGGATACGCTCGGCCCGTCTGGCAAGGAACACGTAGGCGTAACCGGTGTGCACGGCCGTATTCCGGTGGGCGGCCCGGGGGCCTGCGCAGCCTGTAGCCAGAACGGAGGCGGCCAGGAACCAGGGGGCGAGTATATGGCTTTGAGTCAACCTCATACGTACTCGAATGTAGGCTTCCAACCGGAACGAGTGAAAGAAAAAGGTGGTGGGGCGGTGATCGCGGAGAGTTCAACACTACTACCCATTACGTCCCTGTCCCTGTAACTTTACTTTTATGAAGCGCTGCCTGGCCTTTTTGATGAGTATTTCCCTGGCGTGGGGACAGGTGCAGTACGTACGTCACGACGCCCTGGCCTTCAAGGCTACCTACCACCCGTCCCTGGACACCCTCACAATGGCCCGCTTCTGGCAGACCACTGCCATCCACAGCGAAGCCACGTACAACGGCGACGGCAGCTGGGGCCTGGGCTATGCCGACTGGCCCACCCGGCCCTACCCGGCAGACCATCCCCTGGTGCGGGTGGTGGCCCGGCATGTCCTGGGGCTGCTCACTCTCATTGAGGCCGGACTGTCCGATTCTGCCATGGTCCAGCGGGCGAGGACGGGGCTAAACTGGCTTCTGGAACGGCAGACCGAGGAGGGTGCCTGGCCCCTATATACCACCAACCGGGGCACGGTGACAACCAGGAGCGTTTATCCCACCGCTCTTGCAGGCAGGGCACTGAGCCGGGCATATCGGGTCCTGGGAAATCCCCGCTGCCTGCTGGCCGCCTCCAGGGCCCAGGCCTGGCAGGAGGTCCGGCCCCAGGACGACTCACCCCTGTATCACGGGCTGGTACTGGCGGGCCTCCTGGAGCACTACCGGGCGGTCCATGAGGTTGACCTAGTAGAGCGGGCCGCGAAGGAGGGGCTGATCATCCTCAATCGCCAGCTCCCCAGCGGCAGCTGGAACGATCCCGCTCCGCTCTCAACTGACGAGCACGCAATCGTTGCAGAGGCCCTGCTGATGCTGGAGCAGGCCCTGGTAGAAGATCATCCCCACCAGCGCCGGGTGCGGGGTGGGGTGAACGCCGCCCTGAACTTTCTCCTGGAAAATCAGTTAGACGATGGGAATTTCGCCGGCGGGCAGGCCGAGTTGTCGGCGTACCAGGTTCCAACGTTCGAATTGTTGGCCTTGATCCTGGCCCGGCAGGTGCGGCAGATGGGTGAGTTCGACATGGCGATTACCGGCGCGGTCCGGGCCCTTGGTACCCATTCCTCAAATGCCGGCATCCTCTGGCGGGGCACCCAGGATGGCCGCTTTCTGGCGATGGCCCAGGCCCTGGCATGGTTCACCCGAACCCAGGGGCAAGCCCGGGCCACGGAAGATGAATCCCTGGTGCCCGCAGACAGCGTCCAAATCAAGGGCATATCGCCCGGGGCAGGCGGAGCAATGAAAAATGAAAAATGAAAAATGAAAAATGCAAATTGAAAATTGAAGAGGAACAGGAATGAGATCTCGGAACGGTTGCTGGACTTTGCTGCCGACATCCTTAAGTTAATCGCCCGGCTTAACAAAACTACTGTCGGACGTCATATCGGTAGTCAACTAACGCGTTCGGGGACTTCGGCTGGAGCCAATTATGAAGAGGCAGAATGAAAAATGAAAAATGAAAAATGCAAATTGAAAATTAAAAATTGAAAAATGAAGAGGGACAGGAACGAGATCTCGGAGCGGTTGCTGCACTTTGCTGCAGGGATTATCAAACTGGCTCCTCGGTTGAACCGGACAGCTGTCGGTCGTCACGTTTCCGGGCAGCTGACGAAATCAGGAACATCGTCAGGAGCAAACTACGAAGAGGCGTGTGGTGCGGAGAGCAGAGCCGACTTTATTCATAAGTTGCAATTAGTTTTGAAAGAATTTAAAGGAATCCCGATACTGGCTGCGGCTGATTGAAAGGGCAAACCTGTTATCAGGTCAGAGAGTAAGTCTTGAAGCTCTTTTGCAGGAAGCCGACGAATTAACGAAGATCATCGCCAAGTCTATAGTAACCGCCAAAAAGGAATAATTTTGCATTTTGCAATTTGATATTTTCATTTTTCATTACAGGAGCCCATGACCTCGCCAAAAAGTGAAAGGACCCTCTTCCAGCAGTCGGGCAGTGGAAACCTGCCGCCGCTGGCCGACCGCGTCCGTCCCGTCACCCTGGCTGATTTCGTAGGTCACGAGGAGCTGCTGGGATCGGGGCGTATCCTCCAAAAGGCCCTGGAGACGGACAGCCTCTTTTCCATGATCTTCTGGGGTCCACCAGGCTCCGGCAAGACCACTCTGGCCAAACTCCTGGCGCGCCATTCCCAGGCCGCCTTCCACGAGCTCTCCGCGGTAGCTGCGGGTGTCAGAGAGGCACGGACCGTTCTGAAGGCCGGCCGGAGCAACCGCGAGCTGGGGCGTAAAACAATCCTGTTTATCGATGAAATCCACCGGTTTAACAAGGCCCAGCAGGATGCCCTGCTCCATGCCGTGGAAGACGGCACCATCGTTCTGATCGGTGCCACTACCGAAAACCCCAGCTTCGAAGTCATCGGGCCCCTGCTGTCGCGCTGCCGGGTGATCCGTCTGCCGCCGTACACCAACGATCAGCTGGCGGCCATGCTGGAGCGGGGCCTGACGGAGGATATCCTCCTGTCACAGCGTAATATTGCCCTGGCGGACGACGTTCGGCGCCTGCTCATTGAGTCCGCCGGCGGTGATGCCCGGAAGATGTTCAATGCCCTGGAAATCGCCTCCAGCCGGTATGGAAAGCAGCGGTCCTTCACCTTGACGAAGGATAATGTCCGGGAGGCGCTGCAGCAGCGGGGGCTGCTCTACGACCGGGCTGGCGACTACCATTACGATACCGTCTCTGCCTTCATCAAGTCGGTCCGGGGGAGCGACCCAGACGCGGCGGTCTACTGGCTGGCGGTGATGCTGGAGGGTGGCGAGAAGCCGGAGTTCATCGGCCGGCGGCTGGTGATCCTGGCGTCCGAGGACATCGGTAACGCCGATCCCCAGGCCCTGGTGGTGGCTGCCAGCGGTTTCCAGGCCGTGCACATGGTGGGGCTGCCAGAGTCGGGTTTGATCCTGGCCCAGGTAACCACCTACCTGGCCGCAGCGCCTAAGAGCAATGCCTCCTATATGGCTCTTAAAGGGGCCACCCGCCGGGTGAAAGACGAGGGGGCCCAAACCGTACCCCTGCACCTGCGCAACCCGGCCACCGGCCTGATGGCCGCTATGGACTACGGTAAGGACTACGCCTATCCCCACGATGAACCTGGCCACTTTATTGAAGCGGATTATTTCCCTGAAGGCATGGCGGCGGAGGCGTTTTATCGACCTACGGATCAGGGACACGAGAAATTCATCCGACAGCGGCTGGAGAAGCTGTGGTCCGAGCGGTATTGACATTTCTCGCCATTGGCCTGCTTGGTGGGTTGCTGGTCGCTGCGCCCACCGATGAACGACTGCGCCTGCTCTCCGCCGACGTGCTTGAGAATGTCAGCATCGATGGTCAGGTGGTTCAGATACTCTCCGGCAATATCAAGTTCCAGAAAGGGGTGATGGAGCTCACTACTGACCGGGCGGTGTTCTATCGCGATGAGGACCGTACCCACCTGTCCGGCTCCGTTGTGATGGTGCGCCCCGGTGAGCGCCTGACCTGCGATTCACTGGTATTCTATAACCGTGAAGACCGGTTCCACGCCCGGGGTGGGGTCAGGTTTGACCAGGAAGACCAGATCATCACCTGCCAGGAATTTACTTACTGGACGGAGCTGGACTCCGGGATCGCCCGGCAGGATGTGGTCATGACACAGGCTAACCGCCAGCTCACTACGGAGGAATTCCACTATCTGAAGACAGACGGGCAGCGTGGCGCCTCCTTTCGTGCCTTTGGCGGCGTAGTGATTGAGGAGGGCGACCGATACGTGTCTGGCCAGCGCATGACATATGACGATACCACTGGTGTGTTGGATCTAATCGGTGACGCCATAGTGAGGGAAGGAAACCGGGAATTGCGGGGCACTCGGGTTCAGTTAATCTACGAGGGTGACGAGCTCCAGAAAGGATTGGTGGAGGAGGGTGCCGAAGCAACGGCCATGATTCAGGCCCGTCTGTCCGCTACCCAGCGCGACTGGCGGACCTTCGCTGATCTGCTAACCAGCCGCCGCATGGAAGCCGACTTCATTGATGATCGCCTGGCCACACTGCATCTTCTGGGCATGGCCTCGTCGAGTTACCATATGGTTGAGGATTCGATCCTCCAGGGAGTGAACCACATGACGGGTGATACCTTGAGCATGGACTTCGATGCGGAGGGCCAGCTGGTCCGCATCCAGGTCCAGGGTGGGGCCCGGGGACGCTTTGAACCGGAGCGTGGCAATGCCGATGTAGATACTGTGGTTATCTATAAGGCGGATTATATCGACCATGATATCCCCGAAGAGGTGACCTATCTGGAGCGGGGCGCCCACGTGGACTATAAAGAGAGCGGACTCGCTGCCGGACATATCGTGGTCACCTGGCAGAACAACCTCATGCGCGCCGAAGTGGCTTTCCAGGAACAGCCCACCCTCTACCAGACGGGTCGGGACCCCATGTACGGCCAGCTTATGGAATTCGACATGGTGGAGGAGAAGGGGCGGGTAGTCAAGGGAAGAACCAAGATGGAGAATGGCCACTACCACGGCGAACTGGTACACCGCCATCCGGAGAACGTATATTACGTGCGCCGCAGCCTGTACACCACCTGCGAGCTGGATACGCCCCACTTCTACTTCGCCGCACAGCGGATGAAAATGCTCCAGGGCGATAAGGTGATCGCCAAACCCATTATCCTCTATCTGATGGACGTACCGGTCCTGGGACTGCCATTTATCGTCTTCCCCAACGAGTCGGGAGGACGCCGCACCGGCTGGATCATGCCCAATTACGGCCAGAGCAGCTACCACGGGCGGTACCTGGAAGGGTTGGGCTACTTCTGGGTGATCAACGATTACGCTGACGCCACCTCCTGGCTGGATTTTTTTGATAAGCGCGGCATCCAGGCGCGGGAACGGTTCAGGTACAACAAGCGCTACAAGTACAGCGGGCAACTGATCGCCACCTTATTCAGACTCGTTGATGACGGGAATATTTCGAACCTGTTCACTGAAAAAGCGGTTAACAAGTGGAGCGGTTCCTGGAGCCACCGCCAGAGTATCGATCCCACCCAGCAGCTGAACGTGAATGCCAGATTCACCTCCGATCCCCAGCTGTTCAGTAAACATGGCCTTGACCGCCGCACGCGGCTGAACCAGCAGATTGTTTCCAGCGCTAACTACAGCAAACGCTGGCCCGGCACCTCAAACCGCCTCACGCTGGCCCTGCAGGAGAAGTATGATCTTCAGGCCGCCGGGATGCCCCCGGAATCCTCTGGTCAAAGCAAGTTGGAGAAATCCCGCACCCTGCCCAGGATAAGCTTCGGCCGTGCCAGCAGCGCCCTGTTCAAGCCCGGCAGGGGACAGGCTCCCAGGTTGTATCACAATATCCGTTGGTCCCTCAACAGCAACCTGAATAACATCCAAACGCTATTCTTAGAGGCCGATTCTCTCGGGCCTGATTCCTTCGTCTGGTCAAAAAAACGGACGGTGGTTAACCGCGCCTCGGCCCGGAACAATATCAGCCTTCAGGTCCAGCAGAAAGTTTTCAGGTACATCACGACGAGCCTCAACCTGGGTATCGCCCAGGACTGGACGCCCCGATATCTGAAGGCCTTCCCGGATACAATCACCTGGGTAGACGAATTTGCCGTGAGACATACCGGACGGATCTCCCTCTCAGCAAACACCAAAATCTACGGTCTGTTTCCATTGCGGATCGGATCGTTCCAGGCACTGCGTCATGTAATCTCCCCTTCCATCAGCTACAGCTATACGCCGGACTTCTCAAAGCCCATACTTGGAATTGATCTTGGCTACTTCCCGACTGGGCCGGACGGCAGACCATTTGACCGGTTTGCTGGCTCCCCCATCGGCAGCACCCCCCAACGTGAGAGCCAGTCCATGAGTTTCTCGGTGTCCAACCTGTTCCAGGCCAAGCGCGAGGTTGAGGGCAAGGAGGTCAAGACCAACCTGCTTACGTGGAATATGAGTGCCAGCTACAACTTCACCGCCGACAGCCTGCGGCTCAGTCCCATCCGCTCCAGTTTCCGGTCCCCGTTCCTGCAGAAATTGAACCTGGATATTTCCATGGAGCACGACTTCTACGAGTGGGACAATATCGCCAGGCGCCGGGTTAACCGGGTTCGGGTAATTCCCAGGCTTTCCCGGATGAACGCCAGCACCCGCCTGCGGCTGTCGGGCAAGCGGTTTATTCCAATCCAGGAGGCGCTGCCGGGGGAAGAGGAGGCACCGGCGGACACGCTCCAGCCTGAGGTGGAGGAGGAACCAGAGGATCGGATGTCATTCCGCCGCGGCGTCGTGAAGCCTTCAGTCGCGCCGGGCAACCTCTGGGAAGCCACCCTGGTCCTCCGCTACAGCCTGTCCCTGGTCCCTGAGAAGCGTGAGACATTCTGGCTGAACTCGGACTTCAAGCTTAGTATCGGTCCCGAATGGAAGGTAGGCTACGCCGCCCGCTTCGATATGCTGACCCAGGAGCTGATAAGCCATGACCTGCAGCTCTATCGCCAGCTCCACTGCTGGGAGTTCTCCTTCAGCTGGACCCCCTCCGGTACCTGGCGGGGCTTCATGCTGCGCATCAATGTGAGGGACGGTGATCTCCGGGATATCAAGTATGAGTCGAGGGGAGGCCGGCAAAGTTTCCTGGGAATCTACTAGTCCCTGTCTGTCGGCGGTTCTATCCCGGAGAGCCGAAAATCCTTGAAATCGACACATATTGGGGCAAAATTTGCCCGCTCCCATGAGTAGTATTTCTTCCCTGCTTGCCGAGCAGTTCGTCATCCTGCCCATGCAGGCCACCGACCGGGATTCCGCTGTCAGGGAACTCCTGTTGCCGCTGGTTCTGCACCACGTTATTGAGTCCTGCGAAGATTGCCTGGAGAGTATTCTCAAGCGTGAGCGGCGGATGAGTACCGGCGTTGGTAAAGGGGTGGCCCTGCCCCACGGGCTCAGTGATAGTTTGGAGGATGTGGTGATGGTCATGGGAATTTCCCCCGAGGGCGTCGACTTCAAAGCCGTTGATGCTGCCCTGTGCCATATCTTCGTCCTGCTCATCAGTCCCGCCAGTCAACCGGATAAGCACCTGAAGCTCCTCAGTCGCATCACCAAGCTGCTTAGTGAAGGGGAGCTGCGCAGCGCCCTGATGGAAACCCGCACGCCGGAGGAGGTGCTGGAAACCCTGCATAAGTGGGAAACCCGGAATGATGATGTCCTTCTCTGAAGCCGCTAGTACCAGCCTGCTCCTATCAGCTCTACGCTTTCTACCGGCACTAAGTAGCACAACCTCGCAGCTCGAACGGCACCAGTAGGCTGGAAAGGAAGACCAGCATGGACGAGCCGGTAAAGCGCATCAGGGGGGTTCGTGATATCCTTCCCGAAGAGACCCACCTCTGGCGCTTCGTGGAGTGGATCGTTCACGCCGTCATGTCAACCTACGGCTACCAGGAAATCCGCACGCCGGCCTTTGAGCTCACCGACCTTTTCGTCCGGGGCGTCGGCCTGGAGACCGACATCGTCAATAAGGAGATGTATACCTTCACCGATAAGGGTGGCAAGAGCCTGACCCTCAAGCCGGAGCTCACCGCGCCGGTCGTCAGGGCCTACATCCAGAACCACCTCGACCGGGAAGCCCCCATCACCCGCCTTTACTACTTCGATGACCTGTACCGCCAGGAGCGCCCCCAGAAGGGACGCCTGCGCCAGTTCAGCCAGTTCGGTGTGGAGGCCATCGGTTCGCCCCACCCGGAACAGGATGTGGAGGTCATCGCCCTGGCCTATGACCTCTGCTCGCTGTTTGAACCCCAGGGCCTGACCCTCCGCCTGAACAGCATCGGCAGCCCGGAGATGCGCAGTGAGTACCTGGCGCGTCTCAGGGAGGTCTTCCAGCCCTACGCCGCCGACCTGGACCAGCTGGACCGGCAGCGCCTGAAGAATAACCCCCTGCGCCTCTTCGACAGCAAGAACCCCGAGACCCAGGCCATCCTGGACCAGCACGCCCCGCTTATCTCCGACCATATCTCCAGCGAGGACCGGGAGCACTACGAGGAGGTGCAGGCGAGCCTCAGAGCGCTGGGGATTCCCTTCGAGCACGACCCTAAAATGGTGCGGGGGCTGGACTATTATACCCGCACCACCTTCGAGATCACCTCCGGGAAGCTGGGGGCCCAGGACGCCCTCTGCGGCGGGGGACGCTACGACGACCTGGTGAAGCAGCTGGGTGGCCCGGATATCCCCGCGGTGGGTTTCGCGGCGGGGGTGGAGCGGCTGCTGCTGGTGGCCGGCGAGCGCCTGCAGGAGAAGGTCACGCCCCGGCAGCTGGACGTCTACCTGGTGGTCCTGGCCGAGGAGGCCCGCGCACCGGCCCTGGCGCGTGCCCAGGAGCTGCGGGCGGCCGGCTATACCGTCATATTGGAAACCCTGCGCCGCAGCGCCAAGGCCCAGCTGCGGGAAGCCAACCGCTCCGGTGCCCGGGCGGCGCTGATCCTGGGGGAGGACGAGGTCAAGAAGGGCACCTGCATGGTCAAGCGCATGGACACCGGGGAGCAGGAGGAGGTGGCCAACGAGAAGCTGGCGGAGAAACTGGATGGGATTCTGCATGTTAAAAAAGAATGAATTTAAATGACTAATAAATCGTTAATTGATCGCATCTTCGAAGGAATAAATGCTGTTATAAAGGATTTCCAAACTAATCCATATTCTTTCCTATATGAGAGCGATTTAAAGTGCGCACTATTTTCGGATTTACGAAAGAGGATATACGCAACTGTAAATGTCCCAAGGACCGCAGAAGGTCAGTATGAACTTGATCTCATCTACACGGAGTACCTAGAAAAGATAGATATAGTATGTCTGGATCCGCAGGGGATAGCGGAATTAAATCGAGCCTCGTTCTCTCCTAATAAAGGGTACGACACATACATCTATAATTTGCCTATTTTAGTAGGCATAGAGCTTAAATACATATGGATGGGATCTAAAATAGGTTTCAATATATTGGAACAGGATTGTCTTAAGCTATCGGAAAAGTCTTCGCAATTGGAAAAAATTCGGAATTGGTTGGCACTGTGTTTTATTCAGAGAAAAGAAGAGGCTGAGCCATTCATTGACAACATGAAACAATCATGTGATGCATACGATGTTATGGTTGCAGAACAACTAGACACATTCTATGTGGTAACGCCTGACCGTATCCTTTCCGGTAAATATCATGTGTAAAAAGGAGACCGATAATTTAGCGAATCGAAACATGACTTCGCGTTGCAGACGACAGCTATCCAGCTTTGCTGAACAGCGGCATGTGAGTTCAACCGTTAGACCGCCAAACATATCCATTTTTAAAAACGCTAAAGAAAAATGAAATTCACCATATACTTCGAAGCAATGCGTAGCCGTCCAGACCGTGCGATGATTAAATTGGAGTGGATACGGCGGGTTATTGAGCATCCGGTAAAAGAGGTTATCCAGCAAGACGGCCGTATCCGTCGCTGGGCGCCTATTGAGGAGCTGGAAGGAAGGTATCTCCGCGTTATACTACTTCCAGACGGTGAAACCGTGCATAACGCTTTCTTTGATCGGAGTTTTACAAAATGAAAATCAAATACTTTCAGGATACTGATACTTTATACATCGAATTCAAGTCCGCGGAGGTCGCGGAGACCAAGGACCTGGACGAGGACACTTTGCTCGATCTGGACCGTGAAGGAAATATCTGTGCGATTACGGTCGAGCATGCCAAGGAGCGTGCCGATATTCCGCACTTTTCCTTTGAGCAGATGGCAGCCTGACAAGCCGATCGAGCCGACACGGCTAACCGCACCGCTCAGCTTGTAGCCGTGTTAGTCCCCTGCTCCTTCCCAGCCGGAATTTTTCATCATCACTTGACTTTTTCTCTGATTAGTGTTATTATACGTATAGTATACGTATAGCCGCAAGTAAGGTGTAGCATGCAAAAGAAGTTGACAATCAGCATTGACGAGAGGGTCTACGAAGGGCTGCATGCGGTCATAGGTCGCCGCCGGATCAGCCGCTTTATCGAAGACCTGGTGCGCCCGTACGTGTTAAATCGAGAGTTGGAGGCCGCTTACAAGCAGATGGCCCAGGACGAAGAACGTGAGGCGGAAGCGCTGGAATGGGCCGAGGCCACTGTTGGAGACGTCCGTAGTGAAGCGCGGTGAAGTATGGTGGGTGAACTTTGAACCGTCTGTTGGTGGTGAGATCATAAAGAAGCGCCCGGCGGTCATCATCAGTAATGATGCCGCCAACAAGTATCTTAACCGGGTGCAGGTTGTTCCTTTGACGTCCAGAGTTGGCCGCGTTTTTCCCAGCGAGACGCTGGTAATGCTGGGCGATAGAGAAAGCAAAGCGATGGCAGACCAGCTCACCACCGTCAGCAAGCAGCGCGTCATTAATCGCGAGGGAAGATTGGCGAACGCTGACATGCGAAAGGTGGAGCGAGCGGTGAGAGTGCAGCTCGGGTTGCAAGACGCAGGCCTGACAACCTGATTTTGGCCATATGGTTGTTGGCCTTTTGCGCTTCATTCCGTGACTACCAATTCCTGATTGTCCATTCCTCTCTCCCTGCGCGCTGTCAAAGACCTCCGAGCCCTCCGACTGAAGAAACATCGCCATACCAGGGGGTGCTGCCTGGTGGAGAGTTGCCGCCTAGCAGAGATTGACAGCCCCGCCGGGCTCCCCGTGGCGGGTACGCCCAGGGTTGGCGTGGGTTTTTTCGATTTAGCGAGGCGGTTTACCACTTCGCATTAAGATCGCCCCGCTCAGGTAGAAAAGAAGGGAAAAACCATGAGTCACCCAGTATACCGCGTCGTGGGATTTGAGATCGCAGGGCCATATACGCTACAAGTGAAATTTGATGACGGGGCAAAACAGGTGATAGACTTTCGGCCTGTGCTGGAGGGGGAGTTGTTTGGGTCATTACAGGACGAGGGATTGTTCAATCAAGTTGAGATTGATCCCGAAGTGCACACCCTGGTATGGCCGAATGGGGCAGATTTTGATCCGGCGACGCTGCACGATTGGCCGAAATACGTTGATGAGATTAAGCGGATGGCAAAGGATTGGGTCCATGCAGAGGTTATGGCCGCATAGACGCGAGCGGGATGACCGGCGGTGGCCCAGCTGCGGGAGGCCAACCGTTCCGGTGCCCGCGCGGCCATCATGCTCGGCGAAGATGAAGTCCGGCATGAAACCTGCACAGTCAAGCCCATGTACAACCGCTCCCTAAGCGGCTCAGTCGTTAACCTGACCCTGGAGAGCGCCCTGCTCAAGGGCAACCCCCTGAGCGACCCCCACGCGCGCACTTTCCCCGCCTACATGCCGCCGGGCTACGATGAATGCGATACCCGCTACCCGGTCATCCATGCCCTGGCGGGCTTCACCGGCACCGGGCTGAACATGGCCGGCTTCTCGGTTTGGGAGGAGAGCCTCCCCGAGCAAATGGACGACCTAATCGTAAGCGGGAGCTGCCCGCCGGTGATCCTGGTCATGCCCGACTGCTTCACCCGCCTGGGGGGCAGCCAGTACCTCAACTCCCCTGCCACCGGTCAGTACGAGGACTACCTCACCGACGAGATCATCCCCTTCGTGGACGGTGAGCTGCGCACCATCCCGGAACGGGAACGGCGCGGCATCCTGGGCAAGTCCAGCGGCGGCTATGGTGCCCTCACGCTGGCTATGAAGCACCCCGGCCTATTCGCCGCGGCCGCCTGCCACAGTGGCGACCTGTACTTCGAGTACAGCTACCTGCGGGACTTCCCCAAGGCGGTCGATGCCCTGAACCAGTACGGCGGCGTGAAGGGCTTCCTGAAGGAATTCGCCGGGGCCATTAAAAAGGGTCCCCTTATCCCCACCCTGAACATCATAGCCATGGCCGCCGCCTACTCGCCGGATGGTTCCGATATCTGCCTGCCCTTCACCCTGCCTGAAGGAGAGCTGATCGCCGAGGTGTGGGAACGGTGGCTGGCCCACGATCCGGTGCGTATGGTAAAGCAGGAGCCGTATGCCCGGGCCCTGCGCAGCCTCAAGCTGCTCTACCTGGATGCCGGCGACCGGGACGAGTTCGCCCTGCACCTGGGAGCGCGCATCTTTATCGAACGCCTCAAGGCCCTGAACATCCCCTACCACTACGAAGAGTTCTCTGACGGTCACTTCGGCATCAACTACCGCTACAAGGTCAGCCTGGCGATGATGGCGAAGGCGCTGGGATGAGAATTTTCACCGCTGAGACCGCTGAGATCGCAGAGGATTTAACCGCAAAGACGCCAAGGGGGAAGAAGTAGCAGTGGCAGTAGCAGTAGCAGGGAAGAAACAGCACCGCTGAGCACGCCCGGGGGCAAGAAGTAGCAGTGGCAGTAGCAGGCCTCGGCGTAGCCTACGGCAAGCCTGGCAGTCAACACACGGCTACGAACCACGGACTACGGACAACAGACCTCTTTCTCCCTATCCTGAGCAACCTTAAATTCTCTCCAGGTCTTTATTTTCATTTTGCATTTTTCAATTTGCAATTTTCATTATGAAAGGAGCCTCCCATGAACCTCCCCACCCGCGAAGACGCCTGGAACCTCCTGAGCGAGTACACCAAGTCCGAGTCCCTGCGCAACCACGCCCGGGCTGTAGAGCAGATAATGCGCGCCTACGCTCGAAAGCGGGGCGAGGACGAGGACCTCTACGGCATCGTGGGCCTGCTCCACGACTTCGACTACGAGAAGCACCCCACGATGGAAGAGCACCCCTACAAGGGAGCTGAAATCCTCAGGGAGCGCGGCTACCCTGAGGAGGTTATCACCGCCATTATGGGCCACGCCAACTACACCGGCGTCCCCCGGGATAGCCTGTTGGCCAAGACCCTCTTCGCCTGCGATGAGCTGGCCGGTTTTATGTTCGCCGTCACCTTCGTGCGTCCCTCGAAGTCCATTCACGAGGTGCAGCCTAAGTCCGTTAAGAAGAAGCTCAAGCAGCCCAGCTTTGCAGCCTCGGTGAGCCGGGAGGACATCGAGCAGGGCATCGCCGAGCTGGGGGTGGACCGGGACGAGCACATCCAGTTCATCATCGACGCTATGAAGGAGATCGACGAGGAGCTGGGGCTGCGGGGCAATGTAGACTAGGGGCTGGGGGCTGGTGACTGGTGATTTGGGATTGGGGCATTGAAGATTGTCGATTGTCCCGAGCCGAGCCGGAGGCTTTCCTTTGGGACAGGCTTCCCTTCCCCAAAAAGGGGTCCCTTCGGGACGGGAAAGGGACCCCTTTGGGGAAGATTGAATATTGTCCGTAGTCCATGGTCAGCAATCCGTTGCTGAGCGCTGATTGCTGACGGCTGAATGCTGACATCAGGATTCCCCCCGAAAAAGAACCTGTTGAGAGCATAACCATCTTATTTCGGGACAACTCCTGTGAACTTCCTTCTTGAAGACCATCGAATAATCCACTACCTTCGAGCCACGAATTGTATACATTAACAGAAGGATTGTAGCTGTTTATCCCTATGGGATCCGAGGGGAGGGGTCCTGTAGTGGGGTATTTTGATCCGGCGTAGCAGACCACCACGATTCGTGCGGATATCCGGATAAGTTGGAGGGAGTAGTGCGCTATGGGGCGATGAATGCATCATGAGGATGTTGGGTTTTGACGGTAAGGTAAGATTTTATTTTGACTGGCCAACCCTTTTCCGAGGGTTCCGGAGGGATCACTTCAAGAGAAGCTCTTCAAAAAAATCCTTCGGAGCGGCTAACCACGCGCTTTCAAGACCGTTCCTTTCCTTCATCCCATGAGCACCACATACCTGTCTGGCCCAAACCGCCGGACAGAGCTCCCCCTGGAGTGATAACCTCGCCAGCCCCGCCAGAGACGGGGCCAGCGGCGGGGATGAAACAACTGTCTTATTTTTTTCGGGGAGGTTAAAGGCTCTATGGCAGATGATGTTGTTAAAGAGATGTTCATCAATGAATCGGCCGGGAGCACGCGTCTGGCCATTATTGAGAACGGTCGGCTCGTTGAACTATATGTGGAACGTCCAGATTATCAGCGCATGGTGGGCAGCATCTACAAAGGGGTGGTGGAGAACGTCATCCCCGGGATGCAGGCCGCCTTCGTGGATGTTGGCTATTTGGTAAACGCGTTTCTCCCTTTTGCCGAGATCGGCAATCTCGCCAGCCTGGACTATGTGGCCCTGGCTGATGAGGACGGGGCCGAGCAGGAACCGCCCCCAGTCAATAAATCCACCAACAGACGTTCTGGCTCCCCTGGTGTACCGGCCACGCCCAAAATCGACCTGAAAACGGGCCAGGAAATACTGGTGCAGGTCATCAAGGAGCCCTTCGCCGGAAAAGGCCCCCGGGTTACCACCGATATCGCTATACCCGGCCGGCTACTGGTCCTGGTCCAGAACGCCGACTTCGTCGGCATCTCCAAGAAAATTACCGACAAGTACGAAGTCCGCCGCCTGCGAAAGGTGGTGGAGTCCTTTAAGCCCGATGGCTTTGGCATCATTGTGCGCACGGTCTCCGAAGGCAAGGACCAGAAAGTCCTGACCAAGGACTTTAATAACCTGTGGCAGTCGTGGACGGAACAGGATAAACTCTCCAAAAGCAAGCCGGGACCGCTCCTGCTCTACCAGGACCTCACCACCACCGACAGCGTCATCCGTGATCTGTTAACCTCCGACGTGGATAAGGTGATCATCGATTCCAGGGAAATCCACAAACGCCTCACGAGCTACCTTCGGGATGTCTCCCCCTCCCAGGTGAACCTGGTGGAGTTTTACCGGGGCAAGGCCCCGATCTTCTCCAACCACGATATCGAGGGTCAGATTGACAAGTCCCTCCAGCGGAAGGTGTGGATCAAGAGTGGAGGCTACATCGTGTTGGAGCACACCGAGGCCATGATGGTGGTGGACGTGAACAGCGGCCGCTTCATCGGCAAGGGGAACCACGAGCAGAACTCCCTTAAGATCAACCTGGAGGCGGCCCGGGAGGCGGCCCGGCAGCTGCGCCTCCGGGATATCGGCGGTCTTATCATCATCGATTTCATCGATATGCACGAGGAGGCCAACCAGAAAAAGATCTACAACGAGCTGGTCAAGGAGCTCAAGAAGGACCGGGCCAGGGTAGCCGTCTCCCCTATCTCCGAGTTCGGCCTGCTGGAAATGACCCGCGAACGGGTGCGCCTCTCCCTGCTCCATTCCGTGAGTGAGGAATGCCCCACCTGCAAGGGCCTGGGACGCGTCCCTTCCAAAGATGCCATGACCACCGCCATCGATAGCTGGCTGCGGCGCTTCCGCACCCACCACAAAGACCGCCGCCTGATCATCACCGTCCATCCCTCCCTGGCCGAACACCTGCACGAGACCAAGTCCAAGGTAGTGAAGAACTTCATATGGCAGCACTGGGTCTGGCTGGAAATCAAGTCCGATGACGCCCTCAGTCCTGACAGCTTCCGGGTCTACTCCAAGCGCCGCAAGACCGACGTGACGGACGAGGTGTAGGCCCGTGACAACTAGAGCTTGACTCACCCCTGAATTAGCGCCTAAGCTAGCTCGCTTTTCGAAGCGGGAACCTTTAGCGAACGAGAACGGATCACTGATGCCCGATAAGACCCCTGCAGGATACGCCATAATTGACTATGCCGGGAAACAGTTCCGCGTGACGGCGGGACAGGAGCTCAAGGTCCCCCTAACCGATGGGGAGGCGGGGGGCAGCATGCAGCTGGAGCGGGTGCTCCTGCTCAACGACGGCAGCACCATCCACTTCGGTGACCCCACGGTAGCCGGCGCCTCGGTGGATGCCACCCTCCTCCGGCACGGGCGCGACAAGAAAATCATCGTCTTCAAGTTCCGTCGCCGGAAGGGTTACCGGAAAAAGGCCGGGCACCGGCAGGGCTACAGCATCCTGCGCATCAATGGCATCAACCTGGCCGGGGCCAAGCAGGCCGCCGAGGCCAAAGCAGATAAGGAACCGGCCAAGGTAGAAGCCAGGGAAGGTATCGGAAAGGCCGCGCCCAAAAAGCCCACCAGCGCGAAGAAAACGGCCGCCTCCAGCAAATCAACTGCGGCCCCCAAGAAATCGGCTGCCACCGAAAAGAAGACGACGCTGCCCAGGAAATCAACCACGACGAAGACACCGGCCACCGCAGGAAAGCCAGCTGCAGCGAAAAAATCAACCCCATCAAAGAAATCATCAGCTACCAGGAAATCCACCGGCAGGGCGGTAGGAACCGCTTCCAAATCGGGCACCAAAAAGAAGGCCGGCGGATAACCAGTTAACTTAAGACTTTGAACTTAAAACTTTGAACTCAGGAAAAAGCCATGGCACATAAAAAAGGCGTAGGCAGCTCCAAAAACGGGCGTGACAGCCTAAGCAAACGCCTGGGTGTCAAGCGCTTTGACGGCCATATGGTGACCGCCGGGTCCATCCTGGTCCGGCAGCGGGGCACCAGGTTCCATCCCGGGCGAAACGTGGGCCTGGGGCGTGACGATACCCTCTTCTCAAAAATAGATGGCGTTGTTAAATTCGAGCGTAAAGGGCGGACCAAAAAGCAGGTATCCGTTTACCCGCCCAATTGAAGGCACTAGACCTATAACCATGCCCAACGGGCTTTCCATCGATCCCCATCCCCCACACCCTATTCCTCAGGGATCCATTCGGATGGGGTTTTTCATAATCAGACAAAGGGGCTCCCCATGAAAATCACCGTCGTAGGTGCCGGACACGTCGGCGCCACAACCGCCCAGCGCCTGGCCCAGCATCAACTGGGTGAGGAAGTCATCCTCTTTGACATCGCAGAAGGCATCCCCCAGGGAAAGGCCCTGGATATGTACGAATCGACCCCGGTGCTCGGATCCGATACCAGACTCATTGGTACGAATGACTACAAGGACACCGCCGGTTCGCACATCACCGTCATCACCGCCGGCCAGCCCCGCACACCCGGCATGAGCCGCGATGACCTGCTCATGGCAAACCATAAAATCGTCAGCAATGTCACCGAGCAGGTGATGGCCAACTCTCCCGATACCATCCTCATCGTGGTGACCAACCCCCTGGACGTCATGTGCAGCGTGGCCTACGCCAATAGCGGCCTGCCCAAAAACAGAGTTATCGGTATGGCCGGCATCCTGGACTCGACCCGCTTCCGCTCTTTCATCGCCCTGGAGCTGAACGTATCCGTGCGGGATATCCAGGCCCTGGTGCTGGGGGGCCACGGCGATTCGATGGTGCCCCTGGTGCGCTACACCACGGTCGCCGGCATCCCCATCAGCGAGCTCATCGACGAGGGGCGCATCGAGGAGATCGTAGAGCGCACCCGGAAAGGCGGCATCGAGATCGTCAATTACCTGAAGACCGGCTCCGCCTACTACGCTCCCGCCGCCGGGGTGGCCGAAATGGTGGAGTCCATTCTCAAGAACCAGCACCGGGTCCTTCCCTGTTCCGTCCTGCTGAATGGCGAATACGGCGTGGAGGGTATCTTCATAGGCGTGCCCTGCATCCTCGGCACGAACGGGCTGGAGAAGATCATCGAGCTGGACATCACCGGCGACGAGAAGGCATCCCTGAAGAAGTCCGCCGACCACGTGAAGTCAGTGTTAGCGAAGCTCGACCTGCCTCAATAGGGATCCTTCGGATAGCCGGCCTCACCCATAAATCCAAACTGGACGCCCTCCCCATTTCTTTCTGGCGGGGGGCGTTCCATTTTTAAACTGTGGCCCGAGTCAGCAGTCAGCAGTCAGCCGTCAGCAGTCAGCGTTCAGCCCAGGCTGGCGGGATCGCTACACCCCGTCCCATTATCTCCGGACGGGATTCGCGATGACAGGAGAGTGTTGCGGTGACCCGCCGGAGGAGACCTCACCCCCTTCGCTTTGCGAAGCCCCCTCTCCTTGAGGAGAGGGGGAGTTACGGAGTAACGGGGGTGAGGTATTACCCCTCCCCGAACTTCTCCACCAGCCCCTGAAACCGCGGGTGCTCCCGGAGGGGGTCCCACACGGGATCGAGCCTGAGGAGCGGCACGGTTATCTCGCTGGGAATGGATAACAGGAGCTCGAGTTGGTCTACCGCCGCGTCCTGCTCGCCCAGCATGGCGTAGATTCTTGCCAGGTCCAATATAAAATGAGGCCCATAATAGGCATCCCTGGAGAGCGGCAGGATCTCAACGGCCAGTTTGCCCTCCCTGATGGCCTCCTCCCGGCGTCCCAGACCGGCATAGGCGATGCCCAGGGTGCTGTGGTAGCGGGGGTCTTCAGGGTCCTCCTGGAGCTTGGCTTCCAAAAGCACGCGGGCCGAGTCGTAGTAGGCCCGGGCTAGGTCCCCCTGGCCCATAAGCTTATAAACCTGGGCATACCATAAGGACCTGGGAATATAGCCGAATTGGTTATCTATAACCTCCGCCGGTGTATGGGCCAGCTGATCCAGGGCCGCTGAGTAGTTTCTGTCGAACATGTTCAGCCGGGCCCGTTGCCGGAAGAGTCGCGGGTCTGCGGCATCATCCAGGTTGGGGGCAGCTTCATCTAGGACATCCCGGGCTTTCCTGGTGTTCCCATACCATAGAAGGTAAGTATATATTCTATTTCTATAATTATTAAGGGTAAAGTCCCAAAAGAGCCACTAAATGTTAACTCCTTCTAGTTGTTTAAG
>CAZULW010000032.1:0-25365 GCA_964621455.1 uncultured bacterium | reverse complement strand
CATCGGTATAGCCGGCGCCAGCTGGAATGCGCAGCTCATGCCCATCAACGTCAGTTGCGTGTCGGACACCTTCCTTTGTTACGGTTATGAAGGGATCATCTATGCGGCCTGGAATGGTGCGGATATCATCAACGCCAGCTGGGGTGGCACCTACACGGACCTCACGCCCTTCGAAGAACGGCTCCTCCTCGAGTTTATGCGAGACATAACTGATTTTGTGAGTGAGAACGGGGGCCTTCTGGTGTCCGCTGCTGGTAACGACAATGCGAATTTCGATAAGATGTACAGTCTGCCATCGAGCGCTCCCCATGTCCTGGTGGTTGGCGCCACCAGCAAAGCGGAAGATGGAAAAGCATTGTACTCCAATTACGGCGTTTCGGTGGATATATTTGCCCCGGGGAACTACCTCAACACCACCCTACCTGATAACAACTACACTGCAAGTTACCGCGGCACCTCTTTCTCAACCGCCCTGACATCGGGTATTGCTGCCCTGGTGAAAACGCAGTTCCCTGATTTGTCCCCCGACCAACTGGCCCAGCAGGTGCGGGTCACCGCCGATCCCATTGACAACGATAACCCTGGCCTAACGGGCCTGCTGGGCAAGGGCCGGATCAACGCCTACCTGGCCGTTACGGACACCACCAATCCCGCCATCCGTATCGCCGGTACCTCTTTCCAGGAAAGGGATACGGACGGGTTTATTGAGAGCGGAGAAACCGTGGATATCACGGTGGCCCTGACCAACTATCTGGCCGATGCCACCAACGTGGGAGTAACCCTGACCAATGATGACCAGAACGTTACGATCACCGATGGAGATTGGGTCGTTTCCAGTTTGCAGTCCGGCGACACGGTCTACGCCGATTTTCAGTTCGTCGTGGGCCAGGAGGTAGGCGATGAGTATCCCCTGCGGTTCATCCTGGAGATCAGCGCTGACGGCTACCAGGACCGGGACTTGATCAGGCTGTATGCCAACGAGCCCGTCGCCCTTACCCACGATACCGGGCCGCTGCGGGTGTCCCTCACGGAGGAGGGCAACGTTGGTTGGGTTGGCTTCGCAGATGAATCAGCGGGAGAAGGATTTTTCTACCGCGGCACCAACCTGCTCTTTGAAGGGGGACTTTTGGTTGGCGTCTCCCCCACCAGGGTATCGGACTGTATCCGGGGGATCGACGAGAAGTTAGAGAAAGACTTCGGGGTATCTCCCGGCGCCAGGTTGGTGATCGAGCCCGGCCAGGTGGCGAACGAAGAAGGCTCGGTGGTACTGACCGATCAGCTGGCATCATCGCCCCTTGGCGTGACGATCCAGCAGGACAGCTACGCCGATGACAGCCCTTATTATGACGATTTCATCATTGTAAAGTACACCATCACTAATTCAAGTGAGATACTGTTGTCAAGCCTGTACGCCGGGCTGTTTTTCGACTGGGACATTAATCCTAATGCCCAGGACTACGCTCGCTTTGACGGTGCCCACAGGATGGGCTGGGTGCAGGATCGTCCCACCTCCCCTCGTCATCTGGGAGCCACCCGTTTATTGACCACGCCTGAGAACCTCGTCTATCGCGCTATCCATAACCCGGACGAGATCTATGGCGGTGATGAGGGCGACGGTTTTACAGCAGCGGAGAAATGGTCGTTCTTAAGCGGGGGAATCCAGACGACGTCCCTGAACGCCGTGGATGTCTCCACCCTGACTGCTGCCGGTCCCTTTGTCATCGAACCGGGCCGGGCGATCCAGGTGGCTTTTGCGGTGATTGGTGCCGAAAACTTAGCTGATCTCGAGCAGAACGCGGACAACGCCCAGGCGTTCTGGGACAGCGCCATCTCCCCCGCCCAGTCTAATCACCCGCCGATATTCACTACGACGCTACCCGACACGATCATCTCTTCGGTTGAGACCCTCACTTTCGTCTACGCTGCGGAGGATGTGGACGGTGATACCTTAACCTTCAGTCTTATTGACCCACCGGAAAACGCCTTCCTCGACAGCGTGACGGGCGAGCTGACCTTCCAGCCCGCCGCCGATTTTGAAGGTGCCATCACCATCACGGCCGCTGTTAGTGACGGCGTTTTTTCCAGCGCCACCAGCGCCAATGTTACGGTAGAACACGTCTTTTTCCTGTATCAAAACTATCCCAATCCGTTCCAACTGTCCGTTGACGGGAAGACGAAGATTGATTATCAGCTGGCCGGTCCGGGTGATGTCAAGCTGGTGATCTACGACCTGTTGGGCCGGGAAGTGAAGACGCTGGTAACCGAATATAAGAAGCAGGCCGGTAAGTATACGGCGATCTGGAATGCCACTGACAACCAGGGACGTGGGGTGAGTGCGGGGATTTATCTCTATCGAATTCAGTCCGGTAATTTCATCGACGCCCGCAAGCTGGTGATTTTGAAGTGACCCCCGTTCGCCCGATGGCTGGCCCTGGAGTTTGACCCGGCGCCTGCACTTCACCACCCCTCTGCTTTTGCTGGCGCTACTCGCCGGCGCTGAGGGCGGCGTGCCTGAGGCGGATTCACTCCTTACGGCCGCGCTGCAGGGCAGCAACGACCACCCGGTCTGTAACGTGACTATGGAGGGCATCGCCCTGCTGACGCCGGTGGTGGAGATCGGATGGACGCTGCGCCAGGGTTACCTCGGGCGGGCCGGTTCCGATCCCTATGCGGCCGAGACCGGCCACCTGGCGGTTGGATCCCTGCTTATGACCCAGGCAGTGGTTACTATGTTGAAATATGCCATCAAGCGGGAGCGGCCCGCCAGAGACTACCGGCCGCGGCTCTGGAATACCCGCATCACGCCCTCCTTCCCCTCGGGCCACGCCGCTTCCTCCGCCGCTTGGGCCACCATCGCCGCCGGACGCAGTCCCCGCAGCGCCCCAATCGCAGCCGTATACGCCCTAGCCTCGGCCTGGAGCCAGGTTTACGTGGGCAACCACTACGTGGGTGATGTCCTGGCCGGGGCGGTCGTGGGCGTGGTGGTAGGGAAGTGGGTGCTCAGCCGGGCTGAGGGAAGCAACGGCAGCGGTGAGGCCGGCCGTAACATGATGTTGCCGCCAGTTGTCCTCAGTGTACCTCTGGGGTTTCGCTAGTTTTGCGGGCAGCCGGGAATTTAAAAGGGCCGCAGCTTTGGATCAGCGGTCCTCGGGCATCTCAGGCGGGCGCCGGGTCCCCCTTGTAGCTTCCCTACGCTTGATAGCTCCTCCGATGGTCTGCACAATCTTCGGGCCATTAAACGTGATGCTTAGCATGGAGAAGACCTGCACATCCGAGAGGGAACCCCCCTCCTCTTCGTTGAAGACCCCTATATCAAAGTAAATATCCCTGAGAAGTCGATAGCGGACACCCGCAATCCATACATACCGGGGTTCGAGGACCAATTCCTTTGCGTCGACGTCAAAGTGATACTGGGGCTGGATCACCCATTGGGCAATGTAGGTCAGATCGGGATCGCTGGCATAGCTTAAACCCAACGCAAAGCCTGACATAGAGTTCTTCACCACGCCGGCTTCCTCGTAGGTGCTTATAGAGTCGGGCTCCTCCCACACGGCACTCAGGTTCCGGGACTTTGACTCCAGGTAGTACGCCGAGGAGTGGAGCCGGAGGGACTTGCCCACTGACAAACTGGCCAGAAAATCCAGGCGGGAATAGATGCTTTCAAAATCCACGCGCCTGAGATTCGCCCACGCAGCCTCATCTAGCCGGGCGCTATTATACTCGGCCCAGATATTATATTCATCCGACTGGCGGTACTTCCACTGCTGGGCGTTGTACAGGGCCACGGCCAGGTCCAGGAACCGGAAGGGGGAGGGCAGGCCGAACTTGATGCCCACCGTGGGAATGGTCTGCCGGGTTTCCTGCAGGTCGCTGTAGAAGCCCAGCTGGGTCCATTCCACTTCGACCACGTCAGCCAGACCCAATCGCAACGAGGGCCACCAGTCGGTCATCTTGGCCAGGTTGACGTAGCCGCCCTGGGCGTTAAGGTGAAGGGCGGGCAGCACCTGGGCGGTAGGATAGATAAGCTGGTCGGCGGAGATCGCCAGCGTGGAATCGGTCCCATCGGTGGCCCACAGCGCCGGGCCGGCCAATATGAGAAATACTGCAAACATTTTGTTATTCATGGGCGGGTACCTCCATTGAGTGGAACTTGTCTGGATAATAAGGTAAAATATGGCTGATGTCCACAATAAACCACGCCCGGCCTAACACTGTCGTTGCCATTGGACACCGGGTGGTTACTGACATGACCAACCGTTTCCGGCGAATCGCAGGCATTATCCATACACTTTGTGGCAGTCTTGCAAGCCGCCTAGCCTCTACTATCGATAGATCCAATTTTGACGGGAGGATAGTCATGAAATCAAAGTTGCCGCCTGTGGTCCTTTTGTTGCTGCTGTCGTCACTGTACAGCCAGGAAGTCCTCATCGTCTATTACAGCGCCCGGGGACATACCGCGGCCATGGCCCGGGCGGTGGCCGATGGCGCCCGTTCGGCGCCTCGGGCATCACGGGTGAGGAACCATTTATTGATAAGGAGAGAAAAGGCGATGTTCATCCCCAATTCCTCGCCAAAGGTGAAGCACTGGGAAGAAGGGTGGCTGAGCTGGCGAGGAGACTGCGGCGCTGGTACCCGACGCATCAGCCCATACCTTCCCCTTGGACCGCCTTAACCTGTCAGGGTCAATTCTGGCGTAGCGGTTTTTCGCCGTTACTTGCGAGAACCTTTGAACATATAGCCATTCTTTTTCAGAACTTTCAACCCCTGCAGATAGCCCCTTTTGCCCCTCCCTACGATCTGCTTCAGGCACACATCAGCGATCACGGAGACCTTGCGGAACTCCTCCCGCTTGTGGATGTCTGAGAGGTGCACCTCCACTACCGGGTAGTCCACGGCGGTGATAGCATCGCGGATGGCGTAGCTGGTGTGGGTGTAAGCACCGATGTTGATGACGGCTCCATTCACTTTGCCGATGTGGGCATGGAGACAGTCAATAATGTCCCCTTCGTGATTGCTTTGAAAGAAGACCAGATTGTCGTTGGCCAGATCGGGCCGTTCCCTGATCCAGGCGTTGATCTCATCCAGGGTCTCCCGGCCGTAAATCTCCGGTTCGCGCCGGCCCAGGATATTCATGTTGGGTCCTTGAATCACCAGAAATCTCATCCAAACCTCCGTTGTAGTTCTTCAAGTGCCTCCTCGATATGGGAATCGGTGACCCGGGTCGTGACCACGGGCCGGCCGATGGTTTCCAGCAGGACGAAATGGCGTATCCCCCGGCGGACCTTCTTATCATGGCGCAGGAACGCCTGGAAGGATGCCTGGTCCAGAGTGGGGAGTCCGGGCAGCTCCAGGTGGTTCATGGGGGCCGCAAGCAGCTCCAGCTCGCTCGGGGGAAAGCCGGTCACACGGGTACTGATATAGCCTGCCGCCACCATGCCCATGGCCACCGCCTCGCCGTGCCTGAGGGTATCGTAGCCCGCGGCAGCCTCCAGGGCGTGTCCCAGGGTGTGCCCGAAGTTAAGGATCCGCCTGCGGTCGCTTTCCCGTTCATCCCCGGAGACAACCTCGGCCTTGATGCGGCAGGAGCGGATAATAGCGTCTTCCAGGAATGGCAGGTCTGTCAGGTCAACCAGCGCTTGCATACCCTCGGCCAGCTGCCGGAAGAACCCGCCGTCGGTGATGGCCGCCGCCTTTATGATCTCAGCACAGGCAGAGGTAACTTCTCGCTGGGGCAGGGTACGCACCAGGGCCGGGTCGATCAGCACCGCCCGGGGCTGGTTGAAGGCCCCGATGAGGTTTTTGCCGCGAGGGTGGTTCACGCCCGTTTTCCCGCCGATGGAAGCGTCCACCATGGCCAGCAGGGTGGTGGGTATCTGGATGTAGGGAAGGCCGCGGAAGAGGGTCGCGGCCACAAAGCCGGTGATGTCTCCCACCACACCGCCGCCCAAGGAGACCAGCGTGGAGGTCCGGTCCAGGCCGGCCTCGAGAAAGGTATCATAGAGGTGGGACACGGTAGCCAGGTCCTTGGCCTTTTCGCCGTCGGGTATGAGGGCGGTGAACACCTGGCAGCCGGCCGCGGCCAGGGCCGATTCCACCGCCTCGCCGTAGAGCTCGTGGATATTGGCGCTGCTGACCAGCCCCATCCGCCCCGAAATCCCCAGCTGCTCCAGCAGCTCCGCCAGGGATGAGAGCAGCCCCTCACCGATGTGGATGGGGTAACTGCGGGGGCCCAGTTCAACGGTAATGGTGGTCATGGCGCGGGGGAAGAAATTTCTGCAGGCAGCTGGGCCAGCAATCCCCTTACAATGGTATCAGGGTCTTTGCCTTCAGTCGAAAGGGTGATTTTCGCGCAGTCCCGATACAGCGGTTCCCGCTCCCTGAGGATGGTGGCCAGCCGCTGGGCCACAGAGACAGCGCCTTTCAAAAGGGGCCGCTCCTTATCAGGCCCCACCCGTCTGGCCAGCGTTTCTGGTGAGGCCTTCAGGTAAACGGTGGTCTGTCGGCGGAGGCACTCCAGGTTGTCGGCGGTTACTACCACGCCGCCCCCGCAAGCAATGACCTGTTTCTCCTGCTGGCAGAAGCGGCGCAGCTGGCTCCGCTCCTCCTCGCGAAACTTTTCCTCGCCCAGCTGCTCGAATATTTCCCGTATGGGGTGCCCCATGCTGGTGGATATCTCCTCGTCCAGGTCAACGAAGGTATACCCCAGGCGCTGTGCCAGGAGCGGACCGATAGTGGATTTCCCGCTGCCCATAAGCCCGATGAGACAGATATTGCTGGCAGCAAACCCCGCCGTTGGCCCCGCCGCTGGCGGGGTTGGCGGGGCAAATGGCTGGTGGGTATAGTTCTCGTGATCCATAATTCACCTGCTTAAGGTTAATATTGGGCCGTTGCCTGCATGTGGGCTTTCACCTGATCCATGCTGTCGCCACCGAATTTTTCCAGCAGGGCATCGGCCAGGACCAGGCAGACCATACTTTCAGCGACGATGGCGGCCGCCGGCACGGCGCAGGCGTCGGTGCGCTCTTTGTGGGCCAGACCGGGCTCCCCGCTTTGAATATCGACTGACCGCAGCGGTTTTTCCAGAGTGGGTATCGGCTTCATCACCGCCCGCACCACGATAGGCTGGGCGTTGCTCATGCCCGCCTCAATACCGCCGGCGTTATTGGTAGTCCGGGTGAGCCGCGCCGTATCCCCCTCCCTGATGATCTCATCCTGAAAGGCACTGCCCAGACGCTCGGCTCCGGCAAACCCAAGCCCGATTTCCACCCCCTCAATAGCGTTGATGGATACCACCGCTTCACTCAGGCGGGCCTTGAGTTTCAGGTCCCATTGAGTGTGACTGCCGAGGCCGTATGGAATTCCGATGGCGATCACCTCGAAGGCGCCGCCCGCGCTGTCTCCGGCGGCCCGGGCCTTGTCAATGGCCTGCATCATGGCCTTCTCCGCTTTTTTGTCGAGGCACCGCACCGGGGAGGCGTCCACCAGGGCGTTGAGGCCATCGGGGGAAAGGTTATCCGGCAGCGCCGACTGGTCCCTGGCGGTGTGGATGGCGATTACCCGGCTGCCTACCTCAATGCCCAGATCACCCAGGAATTTACGGGTAATACTGCCTAAAGCAACCCTCATGGCGGTCTCCCGGGCGCTGGCCCGCTCCAGCACATTGCGGATATCGGTGAAGCCATATTTCCTGACACCTGCCAGGTCACCGTGGCCGGGCCGGGGGAGAGTTACCGGCTCGATGGGGCCTTCAGCCGGACCGATAGACATGATATGCTGCCAGTTCTTCCAGTCCTTATTGGGCAGGACCAGGGCGATGGGCGACCCCAGGGTCCTGCCGTGACGAACACCGGTAAGGATCTCGGCCCGGTCGCTTTCGATGTCCATGCGCTGGCCCCGGCCGTAACCTTGCTGTCGCCGGGCCAGCTGAGAAGCGATGTAGTCCTCGGTGATCTCCAGGCCAGCCGGCAGTCCTTCCAGGATGCCCACCAGTCCCTTTCCGTGAGACTCACCGGCCGTTAGCCAGCGAAGCTTCCGCATCATGTCGTTTCTCCTGTGTGCGGAGTCGTGCGTGCACTTGAGGCGTGATTCTCAATAGCGGCCGACAGCGCGGCTTTCAAGGCGGCCAGCTCGATCCCGGGATTCAGCTCGCCGACTTCATTGTATATGACGCCGGGGAACCAGTGTTCCAACGACGCCAGCCCCTGGGCAATAAACATATCCAGTCCGGTGACGGTCCGGCAGCCCCGCTCAACAGCCCGCTGCAGGAGCAAGGTCTCTTCCGGGTGATAAACCAGGTCGAAGACGGCCTGCCCCCGGTGGAGCTGGTCGGCATGGAGCAGGGAAGCGTCTATCTGCGGCCACATGCCCACCGGGGTGGCATTGATAAGCAGCTGGTAGGGGGCGGTTTCCAGCCCCGGCCTGAGGAGATCGCCTTTAAGAGTAGTGGCGACGGCCTGCTCGCGGAAATCGGCCAGGAAACTCTGCACGTCCTCCCCCCTGAGATCCGCCACGCAGATGTGACCCGCCCCCTGCAGCAGGAGTGCTGCCATGGCGGCCCGTGCGGCGCCGCCGGCCCCCATGATCAGTACGCTGCGGCCCCTAACCTGGAAACCGGCCTGCCGGATTGCATAACCGATTCCGGTCACATCGGTGTTGTGTCCGATGAGCTTCCCCCCATCCACAACCACACAATTCACCGCGCCTACGGGGGCGGCATCCGGGGCTACCTCATCGAGGTGGGCCATGAATGCCGTTTTATGCGGCAGGGTAATGTTGATGCCCACCAGGTCTCCCTGCCGGAGCCGCCGGGCCACCTCTGCCAGACCTTCGGCGGGCGTATCCTGGGCTTGATAGCGGGCGTCCAGGGACAACCGCCGAAAAACGTGGTTGTGAAGGGTTGGACTCAGGGAATGGCCAAGGGGATGGCCGATGACGGCGAAGTTCTTCATGATAATACCTGCAGGATCAGGTCGTAAAAGCCGGGTAATGAGATCTCCACGCAGTCCGGGTTATCAAGCGTGGTGGTGCCTTCAGCCACGCAGCCCGCGACGGCGAAGGCCATGGCGATGCGGTGGTCGCCGTAGGTGGCGATTGCAGCGCCACTGAGGGGAGCAGGCCCCTGAATCCGGAAGCCGTCGGGGAGCTCCTCTATCCGCCCCCCCATGCGGCCCAGGTTTTCGCAGACGGCCCGGATGCGGTCGCTCTCCTTGACCCGCAGCTCCCCGGCGTCGCGTACTTCGGTTGTCCCTTTGGCCTGGGAGGCGAGGACCGCCAGGATGGGGATTTCATCGATCAGGGCCGGGATTTCGGCACCGGAGATTTCGATGCCCTCGAGGGTAGCGGATTGGACGGTAAGGCGGCCCGCCTCCTCCCCCAGAGCCTGACGCTTACCGGCCCAGGTTATCCTGGCTCCCATGTGTTGGAGGGTGCGGAAAAACCCCATGCGGGTGGGATTGAGCAGGAGGTCATCGAAGGTAAGCTCCGTGTCCGGCAGCAGAATGGCCAGGGCCGCTGGGAAGGAGGCCGAAGAAGGGTCACCGGGTACCTCAAGATCGAACGGAGGGATTACCCGCTTTCGAGGCCCCAGAGTGATCCGGTTCCCCAAACTCTGGATATCCACCCCCAGGGCCTGGAGCATGAGTTCGGTATGGTTGCGGGTGGGCGCCGGTTCTATGATGGTGATAGGCACGTCACCGGTCAGAGCGGCCAGCAGCAGGGCCGACTTAACCTGGGCGCTGGCCATGGGGAGTGTGTAAGTCAGGGGTCGCAGCCGGGCGGGGCGCAGTTCAAGTGGCAGGGTCCCCTCGGGCGACAACTGCACGCCGGCACCCATCTGTTGGAGAGGCTCTGCTACCCGCGTCATGGGTCGGTGTGAGAGGGAGGCATCGCCGGTCAGCCGCGCGTGGATACCCCGCCCCGCCAGCAGGCCGGCCAGCAGGCGCGCGGTGGTGCCCGAATTGCCCGCGTTCAGGTCCCCGTCCGGTGTCTGGAAATCGCCGCCGCGGCCTTCGACCACCACCTTTTCGCCCTCGGTGCGAATGGTGATGCCGCACTGCTCAAGGCAGCGGCGGGTAGAGTCCACGTCGACGCCTGGGGAAAGGTTGGCCAGGCGCGAGGTGCCATCAGCCAGGGCCGCTAATATAAGGGCCCGGTGGGAGACGGACTTGTCCCCGGGTAGTTGCAGCCGCAAGGGGGCTAGGCCCTTTCCCTGGCCGCGGGCCGCCGGATATTGAACGAGCGGCCTAATGCAGCAGTGACCTTTACCAGTATGTCCATCAGTTCCTGGAAATTTTCGGGCAGCAGGGCCTGGGGGCCGTCCACCAGGGCGTGGGCCGGGTCGTCATGTACGTCTACCAGGAGACCGTCGGCGCCGGCTCCCACGCCGGCCAGGGCCAGGGGAATGACACTGGTCCATTTGCCGCTGGCGTGGCTGGGGTCCACGATAATGGGCAGGTGGCTTACCTCTTTGAAAGCCGGAATGACGCTCAAGTCCAGGGTATTGCGGGCGTGGCTGGCGAAGGTGCGCACACCACGTTCGCAGACCACCACATCGTGCGTGCCGTGGGACATGAGGTACTCGGCTGACATCAGGGTTTCGTCCAGGGTGGCGCTCATACCCCGCTTCATCAGCACCGGCATGCCCAGCTTCCCTACCTCTTTCAGGAGCTCGAAGTTCTGCATGTTCCGGGTGCCGATCTGCAGCATGTCGGCGTACTGGGCCACCAGGGGGGCCAGGCCGGGACCCACTACTTCCGTCACCACCGGCAGCCCAGTTTGCTCCCTGGCCTCGGCCAGGATCTCCAGCCCCGGCTCTCCCAATCCCTGGAAGGAGTAAGGGGAGGTGCGGGGTTTGTAGGCGCCGCCCCGGAGCATGTGGGCTCCCCTGGAGGCTACCAACTCGGCAATGCGCAGGGTCTGGTCCCGGTCCTCTACGGCGCAGGGGCCGGCTATCATCACCACACCGCCGTCGCCGAACCGCACATCGCCCACGGTTACCACCGAGTTCTCCGGTTTGATCTCGCGGCTGGCTAATTTGTATGGCTTGGTTACCGCGATTACCTGCTGCACCCCCGGCAATCCTTCCAGGTAAATACGGTCTTCCGTCCCCCGGTTGCCGGTTACACCAATAGCCCGACGGGTGTCCCCGTGGATGGTATGGGCCTGGTAACCCAGTTCCCTTATGCGATTTTCAATTCGCGCGATTTCTTCATCGCTTGCGTGAGTATCCATAATGACGAACATCTATTTCCTCCGCAAGATTGATTGTTTCACCTGTTCAACGGCCTTAACCAGAGCGTCGACCATTTCCATGGTGTAGGGATTGAAGTTCTCCAGGTCGTGGAAAAGATCAAAGCTGTCGTGGCAGGTCTGTTCCACCACCAATTGTAGGTCCCGGAAGCCCTCCGTGTCTATGGGTGTGGATTTGAGGCCGAATTCGGCTAGCACCCGGCCCATAAAATGGGTGATCCCCTGGCTCCGGGCGGCCAGGCGGTCGTGTTCCTCCGGTGTCATTTCCAGGACGTGAAGCCCCTGGTCCCGGAAGTATCGGGCCCATTGGTCGAACCGGTCGGTGCGTGGGGATACTGGATGTATCACCATTGGCAGATCCTTGAAACCATGCTGGCTGGAGTCGGGCCCGAAAAGGGGATGAGAGGCAATGGTGGTGATCTCCGGCGGGAAGTACTCTTTCATGATCGTGGCCGGGTAGACCTTCACCGAGCAGACATCGAATATCGTGGTGCCGGGCTTTACCTCGGGCACCAGCCTGGCCACCACTTCCTTTAAGCTGCGAATGGGCACGGCCAGAAAGATGGTGGGGGCCGCCGCCACCGCTTCCCACTCAGCCGGCCTGGCACCAACCGCCCTCGCCCGCTCGGTAATATCGGTGATATCGTAAGCCAGCACTTTATGACCGGGGGTGAGCAGCCGGGTCAGGACCGGTCCGAAACGGCCAAACCCGATGATGCCTACAGTCGCGTTTATGTCTCCGGTTGCCATTTGCTTACTCCTAGAAACAGAGTCAGGTTGTTTTTCAGGTCCTGGATACCCTCGGCGAGGATTTCCAGGTCGTACAGCTCGCCGCACTTCCGGCTGCCGATGACCGCCGCCGTAGGGGGGAGTTCACCATTGGCCAGGCGCTCGGCGGCGTGGGCGGTGTCGTCCTCGTCGATCAGGGGGCGGGTCCAGAAGTGGTCCGCCAGGTAGTCGCGGCATTGTCCCAGGGCCTGGGGGTGGGAATGAACTTCGCTAATATCCCCCAACGGCAGGCCGGGCCGGCCCAGCAGGCACTGCTCCACCTGGGTGTGAAACATCTCCACGATGTGACACCGGTACCGGGCCAGGGCCTCCACACTCTCAATCACCACGCCCCCCTGGGCGTTCTCCATAGCCATTACGCCGAAGTTGACCTCGCCGTCGTCTACGGCCTGGAGTAACCTGGCCGAAGTGATCAGATAGACCATCTCGTAGTCGCTGATGCCGTGCCGGTCACAGAACTCCAGGGCCGCCTCTTCGCTGAAGCTCCCTTGAGCGCCCTGTATCCCTACCCGGATTTGGGTCGGGTTACTCATATGCTGTCTCCTTTTTCTGACCCCTTGTCACCGGCGTGCAGGGCCGCCGCCAGAGTTTGCAGATATTCTGCCGCTTCGGCCACCGGGTCGCTGGCCTTTTGCAGGCGAGCCAGCAGGGCGCTGCCCACCACCACGCCGTCGGCCTTGATCGCAGCCCGGCGGACATCGTCGGGGGTTGATATGCCGAAACCGACCACAAATGGCACTTTCGACATATCGCGCACCCGATCCAGGTAGCGGTCCAGATTCTCCCGCCCCGCCAGGGTTGATCCCGTGACGCCCAGGATGGACACGGCGTACAGCAGGTCCTCCGCCTCCCGCCCCAGCTGCTCAATACGGTCGTCGGAGGTGTTGGGGGCCACCAGGTAGATGGTGCTGAGGCCTATGGAACGGGCCTGCTCGAAGAATGAGGCCCCTTCTTCGGGCGGCAGGTCGGGGATGATCAGCCCGTCGACCCCGGCTTCCCGGGCCTGGGCCAGGAAGACCTCAAGGCCCATATTCAGCAGGGGATTGATGTAGCCCATGAGAACAATGGGGACCTGGGAGCGTTCCCGGATTTGGGCCACTGTTTCCAGGATCCAGGCTACGGTGACGCCGTTGGCCAGGGCCGCCTGGCTGGTCTGCTGGATAACGGGGCCGTCGGCAAGGGGGTCGGAGAAAGGCATACCAAGCTCAACCATGTGGGCGCCGGCTTTCTCGGCCGCCAGCACCAGGGGAATGGTGTTCTCCAGGCAGGGAAACCCGGCGGTGAAGAAGGGCACCAGTTTTTTGCCGGGGGAACGGAAGAGCCGGGCGATACGCCTCATGACAGGTCCCTCCCCAGGGTCTCGGCCACCGTCTGCACATCCTTGTCTCCCCGCCCGGACAGGCACAGGACCACGTTGGAGCCGGCAGGGAGGTCGACCTTGCCCTGGTGCAGGGCGGCCAGGGCGTGGGCCGGTTCCAGGGCGGGGATTATCCCTTCCTTCTCCGCCAGCCATTGAAAGGCTGCCAGGGCCTCCTTATCGGTGGCGGTCAGGTAGGTCACCCGGCCCTGTTCTTTAAGGTAGCTGTGTTCCGGCCCCACGCCGGGGTAGTCGAGGCCGGCACTGATGGAATGGGGCAGCTGGACCTGCCCGTCACCGGTCTGCAGGAGGTAACTGGCCGAGCCGTGGAGCACTCCCGTGGTACCCTTGCTCAGGGTGGCGGCGTGGGCTCCTGAGTCCAGCCCCCGTCCGGCGGCTTCCACGCCCACCATGCGCACCGGGCCGTCCAGGAAGGGATGGAACAGGCCGATGGCATTGCTGCCGCCCCCCACGCAGGCCACCAGCAGGTCCGGTAAGCCACCCACCTGCCGTGCGAACTGCTCCCTGGTCTCCCGACCGATCACCGACTGGAAATCCCGCACCAGCATCGGGTAAGGATGGGGGCCCACCGCCGATCCCAGGAGGTAGTGGGTATTCTCAACGCTGGCGACCCAATCGCGGAGGGCCTCATTGGTAGCGTCTTTCAGGGTCCGGGTGCCGGAGGATACGGGCTGCACTTCCGCGCCGAGCAGCTCCATGCAGAAGACGTTTAGTCGCTGGCGGCGCATGTCCTCCTCACCCATGTACACCACACACGTCAGGCCGAAGCAGGCCGCCACCGTAGCCGTGGCCACCCCGTGCTGACCGGCCCCCGTCTCAGCGATGATGCGGGTCTTGCCCATGCGCCGGGCCAGCAGAATCTGACCCAGGGTGTTGTTGATCTTGTGGGCGCCGGTATGGGCCAGGTCTTCCCGTTTCAAATAGAGGTTAGCGCCCAGTTCCTCACTGATCCTCTGCGCATGGTAGAGGGGCGTCGGCCGCCCGGCGTACTCCCGTAAGAGGCGGTCGAGTTCGTCCTGGAAGTACCGGTCCTCTTTTGATGCCTGGTAGGCCCGCTCCAGCTCCTGGAGGGCCGGGAGGAGGGTCTCCGGCACGTACCGGCCGCCGAATTCTCCGAAGCGCCCCCGGCTGTCGGGCTGTACGTAGTCTGGCAGTTTGATTTTAGAAGACCTGCTCATCACTTGCTTCGGTGTTTTGTAGAATGACAAACAGGCGCTCCATCCTGGCCCGGTCTTTCACGCCGGGGCTGGCCTCTACGCCGCTGTTGACGTCCACGGCGTGGGGGCGGATGGCCTCAATGCCCTCCAGTATGTTTTCAGGGGTCAATCCCCCGGAGAGGATCAGGGGCCTGGCGAAGGCATCCCGATTCACCAGGAACCAATCAAAGGACCGGCCGGTGCCGCCGTAGCTGCCCGCCTGGTGGGTATCCAGCAGGAAGGCATGGACGTCGTAGGATTGTGCGGCGGCCAGGTCGAAATCAACCCCCACGTGAAAGGTCTTGATCACGGGTACGGTCACGCCCCGGCAGACCTCCGGAGGCTCATCACCGCTGAGCTGGACCAGATCCAGGCCAACCTCATCCACGATAGCGTTGATCTCCTTTGGCAGCGCGTTTACGAATACCCCCACCAGGCGGGTGTGGCTGCGAACCGTGTCTGCGATGGTCCTGGCCTGGCTTGGTGCGACGTATCGTGGGCTGAGGGGATAAAAGATAAATCCCAGCGCCGCCGCACCGAGCTTGACCGCCAGGTCGGCGTCCTCTCTCCTGGTGATACCGCAAATCTTGACGGGGATCATCCCTCAGCCTCCACCGGGGTGATGCCCGCCAGGAAGCGGCGCAGGGTCTCTCCCGGATTGCCTTCAGCCAGGAGGGCGGTACCGATGAGGGCGGCGTCGAAGCCTGCCCGCCCCACCCGGACCAGGTCAGCCGAACAGGTGATCCCCGACTCGGCCACGTAGAGGGCTCCTTCCGGCAGCAGCTGCCGCCGTTTGAGCATGGCCTCCAGGTCCACCTCCATGGTAGTGAGGTCGCGGGAGTTGATACCCGCTATCCGTGGCGCCAGTTGCCGTATGCGCGCCAGGGCTTCGTCGCTGTAGCCTTCCACCAGGACGTGGAGTCCCAGGGAGTCCGCCAACCGGTAGAGCTGTTCCAGACGACCTTCCGACAAAGCGTCGGCGATCAGCAGGATGGCGTCGGCACCGGCGTTGTAGGACTCGTGCACCTGGTACTCGCTGATGATAAAGTCTTTGCGCAGTACGGGCAGGTCCACAGAGAGGCGTATCGCTGCCAGGTGATCCAGGCTGCCGCCGAAGTACTTTTCATCGGTGAGGAGGGAAATAGCCACCGCACCGGCCTGCTCGTATGTCCGGGCCAGGTCGGCGTGGTCCAGGTCCAGGCGGATATTCCCTTGCGACGGGGACTTCCGTTTCACCTCGGCGATGACCTGCAGTCCAGGCTGGCCCAACGCCCCGATAAAGTCGCGCACACCACCAGGTCTGGGAGGAAATGCCTCCACCGGCAAATGGTCCTGGCGGCGGCGAACCTCCTCAGCCTTGTGGGCTAAGATTTCATCCAGTATGGACATCTAGGACGAATGTCTCCCTTCGGGAAAGGCCGCCAGTTTTTCCAACACTTTGAGAGCCCGCCCGCTGTCGATGGACTCCTCAGCCAGGGTGATCCCCGCCGGCAGGTCGTCCACCACACCGCCTACCATCAGTCCGGCGGCGGCGTTGAGCACCACTATATCCCGTTTGGGACCGGGCTGTCCCTGGAGAATATCGGTAGCCATCTTAGCGTTTTCCTCGGGTGTCCCTCCCTTGAGATCATCCAGGGATGCCTGGCGCAGGCCCAAACTACGGGGATTGACGATGGACGATTTCACCACCCCGGTCTCAAAGAGGTGGCTCATCTTGGAGGACGTGGTAGTGGTGAGTTCGTCCAGGCCGTCTTCCCCATAGACCAGCAGGGCCTGCCTGGAGCCCAGCTTCTTGAGCACCTCAGCCATAGTTTCGGTGAGGGTGCCGTCGAAGATGCCCAGCAGCTGCCGCTGGACCCCGGCGGGATTGGAGAGCGGGCCCAGGATGTTGAATACGGTGCGGATGCCCAGGGACTTCCGCGCCGGCATGACGTACTTCATGGCCGGGTGCAGCGACGGGGCGAACATAAAGCCCAGCCCCACCTGCCCAACGGCCCTGGCCACCTTGTCAGGCTTCATGTCAATGTCCACCCCCAGCGCCGCCAGCACGTCCGCCGACCCGCAGCTGCTGGTTATGGAGCGGTTGCCGTGCTTGGCCACCGGGACCCCCGCCCCTGCTACTACAAAGGACGCCACCGTGGAAATATTAAACGTCCCCTTGGCGTCTCCGCCCGTGCCGCACATGTCAATAGCGTCCACCGTAACGGGCACCTTGATCATTTTCTCACGCATGGCCTGGGCGAAACCGGCAATCTCAGAGGGTGTTTCACCTTTAGCCCTGAGCGCTACCAGGAAGGCGGCGATCTGGGCGTCGTTAAACTCGCCCGACATGATGCGAACCATGATCTCGCGGGCCTCGTCGCTGGAAAGGTCCCGGTGGCCCAGAAGCTCGTTCAGTATAGCTTTCATGGGAACCTCACGATGTAGTTTCCGATTATTTGCAGCCCATACTCGGTGAGGATGGATTCGGGATGGAACTGCACCCCCAGCACTGGATGGGACCGGTGCTCAATCCCCATCACCAGGCCGGTGTCGCTCCGGGCCGTGACGACCAGCTCCGGCGGCAGCGAGGCTTCCTCCACTACCAGGGAATGGTACCGCGTTGCGCTGAGAGGCGAGGGGATGCCGTTGAAGAGGCGGCCGCCGTTATGCTTGATGGCGGAGAGCTTGCCATGGAGGATTTCTGGGGCCTGGACCACTTTGCCTCCGTAGGCGGCGGCCACGGCCTGGTGCCCCAAACAAACGCCCAGGATTGGCACGGTCGGCCCCAGCTCCCGCACCACCGCAATGGACAGGCCGGCGTTCTCCGGGCGGCCGGGACCGGGAGAGATCACGATCTTTTCCGGCGACTTGTCACGCAGCTCCTCCAGGGATAGCACATCGTTGCGGACGACCTCCACATCGTCGGTGAACTCGCCGATGAACTGCACCAGGTTGTAGGTGAAGGAATCGTAGTTGTCCAGCACCAGGATCATCCGGAATCTCCCCGCGGTTGCAGGCCCCTCTCAGCGAAATCCACGGCCTGCATGACGGCCTCGGCCTTGCTTATCGTCTCCTCGTATTCCCTTTCCGGATCGGAGTCGGCCACGATCCCCGCCCCGCTTTGGAAACTCACCACGCCGTCCTTGAGGAGCATTAAGCGGATGGCGACGCAGGTGTTCAGGTTGCCGTGGAAGTCGATGTAGCCCACGGCACCCGCGTAGATGCCCCGGCGGGTGGGTTCCAGCTCGTGGATCAGCTCCATCGCCCGGATTTTGGGCGCGCCGGTCATTGTCCCTGCCGGAAAGCCGGCCAACAGGGCGTCGAAAATGTCCCTGCCATCCGCCAGAACGCCGCGGACGTCGCTGACGATGTGCATCACGTGGCTGTAGTACTCCACCACCATGAACTCCTTCACCGACACCGACTTGAGGCGGCACACCCGTCCCACGTCGTTGCGCCCCAGATCAACCAGCATGAGGTGCTCCGCCCGCTCCTTCTCGTCTGCCAGGAGGTCCTCGGCCAGGCGGGCGTCCTCTGCGCTGTCCTTACCCCGGGGGCGCGTCCCGGCGATGGGTCGTATCTCCATAGCGCCCTGCTCCACTTTCACCAGCAGCTCCGGTGAGGCACCAATAATAGCAAAGCCGTCCAGATTGAGGAAGAACATGTACGGGGACGGGTTGATGTTTCGCAATGCCCGGTAAAGGGTGAAGGGCTCTACCTGAGTTGTCCGCTGGAAGCACTGGCTGAGGACCAGCTGGAAGACATCCCCGGCGAAGATATAGTCCTTGGCCCGTTCCACGGCGGTCATGAACTGCTGCTGGCTCATGTTGGGCTTCAGGCGGCTGGTGCCTGTCACCGCTGGTGTCTGGTAGTCAATATCGGTGTGCAGCGCCTCGCCTGCCTGGTCCACCACCACCAGGGCAGCTTCATATTGAGGCCGCAGGGGTTGGTTCCGGTCTACCCTTCGGGTGTGGCACACGATGACCTCCTGCTTGAGGTGGTCGAAGGCTATGACGGTCTCGAACAGCATGAAGACGGCGTCGGGGATATCTCCGTCCTGTGCGGGATGGACCGGCACCTGCTCCAGCCAGGTGACGGTTTCGTACCCCATGTATCCTACCCAGCCGCCGCAGAATTCGGGGATTTCGTCCAGGTGGGGAATATCGTACTCGGTCAACATTTCCCGTAGCAGGGAGAGGAAGGGCGTCCCGGTCTTGCATCGTTTCGGCCCCTGCTGAATCGTAGTAGTGCCAGCGGTATGGGAGATAGTAGCGCGCGGGTCGAGACAGATATAGGAGTAGCGGGCAAATCCGCCAGCTGACGCTCCCCCTTCGACGGACTCCAGGAGCATGGCGGAGCTGTAATGCCCGGCCAGGCGCATATAGGCGGAAACTGGCGTGAGAAGATCGGCCAGGACCTTGCGGTAAACGGGCACCGCAGTGTGGTTCTGGGCCAGGGCTTGAAACTGTTCGAAGTTCATCTTGTTCAGTTCTGTCTCGTTTGCTTTCAGGCTGAAAAAAACCCCGTCCGATTTGAACAGGGTTGAATTGCGCAGCGGCTGTGACTCTTGCGTTACGGGCGCAACATCAACCCGTCCTCATAAACCACAGGTAATAAAAGTCTTGCCGGTAGCCGGTAGCCATGTCAGGATTCTTCGGTAAAAATGTCACCTAATTGTCGTCGGTCGATACCGATCCGCCGGTTACCATCTAGCCGCCGTTCATCATCTGACCGCTCGTCAAGTTCGATTGTAACACCCTTCAGCCGGCGATCGGAATCCGAACGCCGCTCATCCGCTGCACGCCGCTTTTTTTCTGAACGTTTGTCTACCATTAGATGCACTTTTTAGACTAAACCTACCTCAAATTAGTATAGCATTTTATTATCCAATGAAGTGAGGCGCAAGGACTTTCCATGAAGCGCCTATCATTAATCTGGCCCTTTTGCCGCTTCGTAGGTGTTAATCCCATCGGACAGGGTCACTGCTGCGTCGCCACTCATCCAGTAAACGATTGGCAAGTCGAATATAGTCAGAAACCGCCAGTTTTTCAGCCCTGAGATCACCCACACCCATATCTTGAAGAATATCCTGGACCGGTAGCGTTTTCAGGGCGTTGGAGAGCTTCTTGCGCCGCTGCCCGAAGGCCAGCCGCACCACCTGCGCAAACAGCTGTTCATCGGAGATTGCGCCGTGCTCCTGCCGCGGCTGAAGGCGAATCAAGGTCGACTCCACCTTGGGCCGGGGGCGGAAGACGGCGGCGGGCAGATTAAAGCAGCGCCGCCCGGCGGCGAATGCCTGCACCATCACCGACAGCCGCCCGTAGACCTTGCCTCCAGGGGACGCGGTCATGCGTTCGGCCACCTCTTTCTGCATAATGAAGTGCGCGTCCCGCCACTGCCGGTGCTCCAGCAGCCGGAACAGAATCGGCGAGGTGATATTGTAGGGCAAGCTCCCGTAGACGCGGCTGCCCGCCGGAAGGAGCGCATCGAGGTCCACTTCCAGGATGTCATCCTGAATAATCGTTACGTTGGAGGGGGCCACCTGTCGGAGTTGCTCCACTAGCCGGGGATCGATCTCCACCGCCGTCACCAAGCCGGCTCTCGCGGCCAGCGGCAGGGTCAGCTCGCCGTGCCCCGGACCGATCTCCAGGAACGTGTCCTCCGGCCCTGGATCAATGGTCGCCACGACTTTGCGGATGAGGTTGGGATCCGCCAGGAAGTGCTGCCCCCAGCGCCGCCGGGGGTGAGGCCAGAGATTCCGAACGGAATCCTTTCTCAATAGGACCCCTTTTCGGTGCGGGATGCGCGGCGGACGGCGGGCGTTTTCAGATGGCATGAGGTATCCGCGGCTTCAGGAGCCGGGTTGGTTCAGCCTGGCGAAAAGCTTATGCGCATTGGCAGTGGTGATCCGCGCCACCTCCTCCAGCGTGGTACCGCAGATACCGGCGATCTTCTCCGCGATGTGGCGCACAAAGGCCGGCTCGTTGGTCTTGCCCCGATGCGGGACCGGAGCCAGGTAGGGGCAGTCGGTCTCCACCATGACATGGCCCAGGCCCACCGCCTGCAGGACCGCCGCGTTGTCGTTCTTGCCAAAAGTGACGGTGCCGGTGAAGGAGATGTGAAAGCCGAAGTCGATGGCCCGGCGGGCGAAGTCTGGCGCGGACGAGAAGCAGTGCAGCACCCCCGCAGTATGCCCAACGGCCTGCATGATGGCCAGCAGGTCGCCGTCGGCCTGCCGGTTATGTACCACGACCGGCAGGTCCAGCGAACGGGCCAGCTCCAGCTGCCCTTGGAAAAGTGAGCGCTGCACCTCTGGAGGACTGATGTCGCGGACGTAGTCCAGGCCCGTCTCACCGATGGCCACCACCCTGTCGTTGGCGGCCAGGGCCTCCAGCCGCTGCAGGATGTCCGGCGGGGCGTCTCCCGCGTCATGGGGATGCACCCCCACCGCGGCCCACACGTTGGGGTACGCTTCCGCCAGGGCGATGGAGGCTTCCGAGGTGGGCAGGTCCAGCCCGACGCAGATGACGGCCGCCACACCGGCCTCCCCGGCCCGCTGGAGCACCTTGTCCAATCGGCCCTCATAGTCTTCGTGGAATAGGTGGGCGTGGGTGTCGATCAGCATTGCCAGCGTAACTTAGTTTCTAGTTTCGAGTTCCTGGTTCCTAGTTGAGAGTGACTATTCCTTCCCTTCTTCAACCCGTAACTCGTAACCCGTAACTCGTAACTCTTTACCCTACCTTCGCCCCCGGCTCCATCCCGGGATCGTCCACCGTCGCCAGGACCAGTCGCCCGTCTTTCCCTTCCGCGGCCAGCAACATGCCCCGGCTCTCCTCACCCCGGATTTTCACGGGCTGCAGGTTGGCCACTACGACGATGCGGCGGCCGGTGAGCTGCTCCGGGCTGTAGTGCTGGGCGATGCCGGCGATGATCTGCCGCTCCTCCTCCCCAAGGGAGATGTGCAGCTTGAGGAGCTTGTCGGTGCCTGCTACCTTCTCCGCCGCCAGCACCTCCGCCATTCGCAGGTCCACCTTCTGAAAATCATCAATGGTGGCCACGTTCTCGGGCGGCTCCTCAGGCTGCTCCACCTGGCCGGCGACCACCAGCGTATCCAGGCGCGGGAACGGGGCTTCCCCCTCTCCCAGCGGTACCCCGGGCCGCAGGCCGCCCCAGGTGAAGTCCGCGAGGGGCACATCCCCGGCCCCGATCATGCTGCGCACCAGCTCCATGCGGCTGGGCATCACCGGATGAAGCAGCTGGGCGGCGATACGCAGGGCCTCGGCGGCATGGTACAGAGAACTGCCGGCAAGGTCTTTATCTGCCTTGATCTGGTGCCACGGCTGGGTCTGCTCCAGGTAGGTGTTCACCTGGCGGACCAGTTCCATGATGTCCTCGATGGTCTCATGCAGGCGCATCTCGCCGATCAGCTGCGGCACCCGCTGCACCAAGGCCCCGGCAGCGGCTTTCAGATTCTCATCGTGGGCGGGATCGGGCGGCGGCTTAGGCTCCGGCACCCGCGCTTCGAAATGCCGCCGGATGAACTTGGCAACGCGGTTCGCCAGGTTGCCCAGGTCGTTGGCCAGATCGCTGTTGTAGCGCCGCTCGAAAGCCTCCGGGGTGAAGCTGGCGTCCTGCCCCAGCACCATGTCCCGCATCAGGTAATAGCGCACCGGGTCCACACCCACCAGGTCGATCAGGTCCAGCGGCCGCACCACGTTCCCCAGCGACTTGGACATCTTCTCCTCGCCCATCAGCCACCAGCCATGGGCGAAGATAGTCCGGGGCAGGGGAACTTCCGCCGCCATGAGCATGGTGGGCCAGTAGACGGCGTGGGTGATGAGGATGTCCTTGCCGATAAGGTGGACGTCGGCGGGCCACCAGTGCGCGAACCGCTCCTCGTCCTCGGTATAGCCCACGGCGGAAATGTAGTTGGTCAGGGCGTCGAACCAGACGTAGTTCACGTAGTCGGGATCGAAGGGCAGCTCCACCCCCCAGGTCAGCCGCGACTTGGGACGAGAGATACACAGGTCCCCCAGCGGCTTGCGCAAAAAGCCCAGCACCTCGTTGCGCCGGGTGTCGGGCTGGATGAATTTCGGGTGCTCCTCGATGTACTCGATGAGCCGCTCCTGGTAGGCCGACATGCGGAAGAACCAGTTCTTCTCCTTGACCTTCTCCACCTGTCGGAACGCCCCGGAATCCAGCTCCCTCTTGGTGATGAACCGCTCCTCGGAGACCGAGTACCACCCTTCGTACTCGTCCTGGTACAGCTCGCCTTTGTCATACAGGGTCTGGAGCAGGCGCTGCACCACCGCCTTGTGGCGCTCCTCGGTGGTGCGGATGAAGTCGTCGTTGGAGATGTGCAGCCGCCGCCACAGCTCCTGGAAGCGGACCACGTACTCGTCGCAGTGGGCCTGGGGGTCGGCGCCCCGGGCCTGGGCCGCCTGCTGCACCTTCAGGCCATGCTCGTCCGTGCCGGTGAGGAAGTGCACCTCGTAGCCCAGGGTGCGGTGGTAGCGCGCCAGCACGTCCGCCAGGATGGTCGTGTAGGCGTGCCCGATGTGCGGCAGGTCGTTCACGTAGTAGATCGGCGTAGTGACGTAGAACTTGGGCATGTTTCAAACACTTAATAGTTCGTGGACGATATTTACCCTTTCTAGCTGCAAATTTTCATTCCTTAAATTATATCGTTGCAAACTAATATTCGACATGAATCTAATCGCATACATCGCATATAATATGCTTCTATCCGTGGATTTAGAAATTATTAAGCCCTCGACCCTATCATTTTTTGCATTAGCCCTGTGATCGAATTCAACCCATCCCATGTATCGTAGGAGTTGTCCAACAGTACCATCGGTTGACTGGTCCTTTTTAAGCTCAATCACCAACCACCTGGGCTCCTTCCTGTGTTTGGCAAGGATGTCAATTTCTCCCACCTCTCCAGCATATGACTTACCTTTCCTATATTTATTATAGATATCCCATTCCCCAGCAAGGGGTGTTTTCTCCCAGTTATTTACCAGATATTTCTGAAGCTCCTCTTCTGACTTGAAGCCAGACCCTACCTTTCCACCAGGCATGCCTCCTTTGATTACCCCTAGTTGCGTTCTGGCCTCAGTCTTGTCTTTACAGTTTACCAATTCAGGATAAGTGTCTAATGCCTCAGCTAGCTCTAAGTCCCTGCAAAGGTTTGCGCCTGATTCACCAATTATCTTAGCGGTCTTTATTTGAGTCCAGCCAGGTGCATCCTTACTGCGGGTGATTTTTATACCATGCTTTTTAACCTGTATCTCATTCGCTCGCCGTTTTAGCTTCACTTCCTCAGTCCACCTAAGGTCCCTTCTTTTAAGAAGAGCACGAGTTCTCTCCCAATCGGTTATTTCCTTTTGCTCAAAATTATAGCCACAGTCGTGGATCAAATTGGAGGACGAAACCGTCAACTCGCATAGAGGGCACTGTGTCACGGTAATACTTCTTGCCATTTTAATAACTCCATGTGTATTGGAAGGTACCGGCAGGATGAGCGAAATTTCAAGGCAGTAATTCCCAGTATTGTTGCAGCTATTTACCACCACGTTAGTCTACTCAAACAGCTTTACCTTTATCCCGAGCTTCAGACGTTGTTCGTCAAGCTTTCTCGGCCAATAGCCGACCCGCCATCGCCTCCCGTACATCAAGAATCATATTCCTCAGCGCTAGGGCGGGGATGATGTGGTCCTTTCTAAGCAGGGCGAGGTGGCCCGCTTTCCCGTCACTAAGAAAATGCTGCTGAGGCCACTCACCGGCCCGAATTTCTTCCGATCTTCAATCGACAATCGTCAATTCACCCCTAAGTCTCAGATATGGCCCTCGCCACGTCTTGATGTGAGGCTCCCAGCGCCAGTAGAGATCGGATGAGGAGGTCGAGCGATACTGATGGATCACCTCCTTCCATCTTGGCCACCCGGGACTGGCTGGAGTTGATCCGCCTGGCAAGCTCCACCTGGGTCAAGTTGCCCTTTTTTCGGTGCCTGAGAAGGGTTTGCCCCAAGCGCAGTTTCAGATCGATATAGGCCGCCTCCTCGGGGTTGAGCCCAAGAAACTCCTCGGCGGAACCAACCTTCCACCCCTTTTTCTCCAGCCGTTCCCGCTTGGCTTTAAGCATTATTGTACTCCTTCAATCTTCGCCTGCAAATATCTATAACGCCCTTTGGTGTTTTAGCCGTCTTTTTACTGAACACCTCAAGGATAATCACAGCATCCGGATCAGTCCGGTAAATAATCCTCCAGGTTGCGTCCTCGTCCTGTATTCTCAGCTCATGGCATCTGGTGCCAATATCCGGCATCGGCCGCGAGTGCGGTAAACTCAGTGCCACACCCTGCTGAAGCTGCCGTAAAAGATAACCGGCCTCAAGCCTTGCAGCCCTTGAGAATGGTGGCGTTTTGACTTCACCATGCAACCAGATCAGCGGCTTACCGTCAGCACTCATCCTTGGGTAAGTTATGTCATTGCTGACATATTTACTAGTTTTATTCCGCCGCCTGCCTGGCATATCCTCCTGCTACTATGCACAGCAGACAGGTAGTGAAGAGAAGACGGAAGTAAAGGGGGCGAGTTAATCCGCGGCTGACCGCTGACTTATCCGGCGCCTTTAGTCCCGCCAACGGCGGGGTAGCACAGCATGAACGGACCACTAATAACTGACGACTGACAACTGATGACTGCTTTCGCGCACCACGCGAACGACAGACCATTGCCGTTGGCTTATATTCGGGCGCAATGATGATGCCGCC
>CAZULW010000031.1:0-25721 GCA_964621455.1 uncultured bacterium | reverse complement strand
CGAGGCCGCCTGGAGCAAAAGGGGAAGCAATGACCGGCGAGGAATTAGACAAAACCCCTACAAAATTCGTTTTTTTCAAGGCTTTTCACGACGAGAGCACTGTTGGGGTGGTGTCTAGTTTGGTGGCGGGCATTATGGGTGACGGTGCAGAATGCAGAATGAGATCGCCACCCCGCTACGTTGCACTACCCCGCCGTTGGCCCCGCCGATGGCGGGATTTAGGACGGGACTAAGGGCGCGGGGCAAACTCGCTCGCGATGACAGCTTGCTGCGGTATGTTGCGGGCTTTTTCATGCGGTGGGAATATAAGGAAACGGAAAGGGGTTGTCGTTCGCCTGGTGCGCCCCGCCTGTGGCCCCGCCGTTGGCGGGACTAGGAGCGGGGTAAACTTGTCAGCCGTCAGCGAAGAAGAAAGAAACCGCAGAGGGCGCTAAAGAATTTTAGCCACGAATTGACACGAATTGGCACAAATAAAAAGAATCTGAACCGCCAAGGCGCCAAGGGGGAATTGTCGATTGACGATTGTCAATTGACGATTGTGGAAGGCTGGAAGGACGAGGAGCGAAGGGCAAAGAACGCAGAGGCTTATAACCGCCAAGCCCGCCCTGAGCCGGGCCGAACCCCGCCGATGGCGGGGGATGGGACGCCAAGGACACAAAGAATTTATATTATTTTATCCTCAGCGGTCTCAGCGGTCTCAGCGGTGATAGTCTTTCTCCCAAATACCAGTCAACAATCACCAGTGACCAGTAACTCCCCTTATTTCATCATCACCAGCTTAATGCTCTTCCTGTACTCCGGTGTCGCCATCAGGACGATGTACATGCCCGTGGGCAGTTCCCGGCCGCTGCGATCCCGACCGTTCCAGACCAGCTGGTGGTACCCCGCTTCCAGGCGTTGATCCACCAGCCGTACCACCTCCCGGCCCAGCAGGTCGTAGACTACGATGTGGATGTCCGTTGCCGCCGGCAGGTCGAATCGCAGGGTGGTGCTGGGGTTGAAGGGATTGGGGTAGTTCTGGTGCAGGTTGAAGTCGGTGGGCAGCCCGGACTGCTCGTCCACTCCCAGTGCCGCTTCCTGGCGTTGGAGCACAACCACCAGGAAACCGCTCTCGGTGCGTGTATTCACCCCTTCCGACAGACCTACCAACACTTCACCGGCGCTTGATTGCACAGCGGTGTTGGCGGCGCTGGACACACCAAAGGCCATATTGAACGAGGAGCTGGGGATGGCTGTATCCTGAGCTCCGACCCTCAAGGCGAAGACCAACAGCACGAGCCCGGTTACGCTGCAGCATAATATTTTTCTATTCATGGCAGACCTCTCTGGTTTATGCATTTGATTTCTCACACTAGGGTAGGGGGTTGGTCACGGTATAGGCGATATTGACCTTGCTTATCCTTATATCGCTAGGTGCAGCTGGTGTGCTCCACGAAGCATAAACCAGGTAGGCGTAATTCTGATTATCCACCGTTACGGAAAGTGCGCCCGGACTTATAGACCGATAAACAATGGATGAGCCTGAGGACGTGACAGTGGTGATAACAGAATGGACTCCACTATTATTAACGCTGACTAACCTGAAGGTGATGTCAGATCCAGCGTTATCGTATAGTACAGGTTGAAACTGTGTAATGGTAGCGCCATGGGGGAGATTTACCTGAGCATAAAAGTAAGCTGAGCCAGATGAAGGGTAGACAGCGTTGCCATACATGTACAGGTTATAGGTGGCCACATTGCTAGCGGGAATGAAACTGACAGCCGGAATGGAATAGTAGCGGGTGGTGGTGGGAAGGGTAACCGTACCACTGATATTGACATTTCCCTGAAAAGAGGCGTTGCCCCCCACCCCCAAAGTACCCAAGACGCTGGCATCTTTTGTCGTGATAGATACATCCGTCACGCCAGATCCGTCGACGGAGATGTTTGCGGGTGTTATAAATCTCACATGGGAAAATGACGTTACAATACTCGCAGGATTCCCCCGCTCAGTTGAACCTGGAATAAAAGTGAGTGTCTCCGTTTCCGGTCCAGAGCCGCCCTGCAAAGTTTTCGAAATTGTGAAAACGTCTTCAGGGCTGGTTGTCCCGATGCCTACATACCCGGCAGTATCCACATATACCACATCTGTTGGGTCGCCATCGGCTGCGTCAAGGGAATAGCTGTCTCCGGCAATTTCGACAGATAAGGCAAACGACGCGGTATCGGCCCGCACCGCATGTTGCGCCGAGTCCGCCCGCAGGGTCGAGAAACTGTAGCCGACGCTGGTCAGGGGAATGCGGGGCGCCAGCTCCGATTCACTACCTACCTGAATTCCCAGCCAGTAGGGCTGGTCAAAGCTCAGCGAGGCCGGGAAGACGGCTTGATCACCCAGGGCAGTGAAGAACAGACCATCCTTTACCGGAATGGTCTTTGACTCGGTCCACAAGGCCGAGCCCCCGCTGGCCGCGTCGTAAAGCCTGAAGGTGAAGCTGTAGGTGTCATTAGGCTTGATCTCACCGGCAGCGTCGGTGACTATGCCTTGGTAGGCAAGCGTTTTCGGGATTTGCGCCTGCAAGGCAAACGGATGCGCCAGCAGCAGCGCGAATCCGATAAGGATAATGTACTTAGCCTTCATGGTGACCTCCGTTATTTCACGATTTGGCTTGTTGTGAGGTGTACCTACTCTGGTGTCCAATCAATAATGTAATACTTACTGGCAGTGCTATGTACAAAAAAAACCAGATAGGCAAGGGAAAATTGACCAAGAGTTCGCCCAAAATAAGCAGGCACAATTCATGGCCTCCTTACTGCCCCGAGATTTACCGTTCTCCCAGGTAGAATGATGGTTTTCCTTTCACCAGTATTGATCAGTTCTGGCCATATACATCGCTATGTTACTGTATTTGTTGAATATGAACCCACCCCGGTCACTTCGTGACTCCCCCTCCCTTAGTAAGGGAGGGGGCCGGGGGGTGGGTTTTCTCAACGAAACTCTTGTCCCTCGCCGTCGTTAGCTACAATTTGAGCACGTAACGAGGAGTCTATCATGATACCACGCACACTTGGGGCCGCCTGCCTGCTGCTGGTCTCGCCGCTGGCCCCGCCGACCCTGGGCGTACCCGTCACGGGGAGCCTGGCGGGCCTGGCAGCCCAATCGCAGCTCACCATCGGCGCCGACGCCCGCACCGGCCTGGAGGTTACCATCTACAACAGCAACATCGGCCTGGTGAAGGACACCCGCAGCTTCTCCCTGGCCAGAAGTGGGCGGGTGGATGTTCTGCTGGAGGACGTGGCCGCCAGGGTCCAGGCGGAGACCGTCCTGCCGTTAAGCCTGACACCTAAGCTGGACTGGGTGGTGCTCGAGCAGAACTACGAGTACGACCTGCTCACGCCCAACACGCTGCTGGCCAAGTACGTGGGCCAGCCGGTGCGGCTGGTGACGTACGACAGCGACAACAAGGTAGTTAACCGGCAGACGGCCACGCTGCTATCCCTCAACGAGGGGCCCCTGTACCAGGTGGGGAAGGAGATCCACATCAGGCATCCCGGCCACGTGATCCTGCCGGAGGTGCCCGAGGAACTGGTGGCCCGGCCCAGCCTGCGCTGGCTGGTGGAGGGGGACAAGGGGAAGCACACCATCCAGGTGAGCTACCTCTCCGGGGGCCTGACCTGGAAGGCTGACTACGTGCTGAAGGTAAACCAGGCGGCCACGGGCGGCGACCTCACCGGCTGGATCACCCTCAACAACCGGAGCGGCATCGCCTATCCCGACGCGTCGGTGAAGCTGGTGGCCGGGGACGTGCATCGCGCTCCCCCCGAGCGCCGCTACCCGCCGGTACAGGCCAGGATGGAGCTGGCCAGAGTCCGCCCGCCGGAAGTCACCGAAGAGGCCTTCATGGAATACCACCTCTACACCATCCCCTGGAAGACCACCCTCAAGCACAACCAGCAGAAGCAGGTGGAGCTCCTGAGCCGCTCGGGACTCGGCCTTGAGCGGCACTACCTGGTCGATGTGCCGGCCAACTTCGTCACGGGTTCCAGGAAGGGCATGAGCAAGCTCCCGGTGAATGTGCAACTGTCGTTCGCCAACACCAAGGCGAATCAACTGGGTGATCCTCTCCCCGGCGGCATCATCAGGATCTATAGCGAAGACCGGGTCGGCGCGCTACAGTTTGCCGGTGAAGACCGCATCGATCACACTCCGCGCGACGAGGAGGTGAAGGTAACCCTCGGCCGAGCCTTCGACCTGGTGTGTGAGGTGAAGCAAACCGAGTACGAGGATCTGAGTAACCGGATCAACCGCCGCTATGAGAGCGGCTTCGAGGTTAGCCTGCGCAACCGGAAAGAACAGGAGGCGGTGACCATCGGCGTGCTGACCCATTTTACCGGCGAGTGGCAGATAAGGGACAGCTCCCACGATTACGTCCGAGAGGATGCCTTCACCGCCCGGTTCTCCATCGAGGTTCCCGCCGGTAAGGAGGTTATCCTGAACTACAGGGTGAGGGTCACCCTGTGAAGCGGGTGCTGGTTCTGGGCGGCGGTCTGGTGGACAGCGCCATCGCCCGGGGCTTGTCCCATGATAAGGAGCGGGAAGTCACCGTCGCGGACACCAGCCCACAGGTCCGGGAAGCCCTTGCCGGCGGGGGGATCACTCTCAGCATCAATCAGGTAGCTGAAGTATAGCGCAGGAAGGATTCTAATCCGGGTCGGACAATTTGAGACGAGGCCCGGTCGAATCCGGCCTTGCTGTAAACGTGACCCGCCCCATTTCGTCCAGCCGCAGTCTGGCAACCAGGCTGGTATCAACGGTAACGGGGTAGGTGGTAGCCTGCAGCTGCTGCATCCACTCCCTGATCAGCCGCTGGCGGTTGGCCGCTCTCCAGTCCCGGCGAAGACGCGGCTGGAGGGTACTAAACGGGGCTACTCTCACCGGCTGGTACCCGCTGGGCTGTGCTAGAACGTAGTAGCCATCCACCTTCAGCGGGCCAACCAGTCTCTCAGGGTTGCGTCCGGCGGCTTCAATCAGTGCTCCGGCTGCCGGTCCATAAATCCTCAACGGAACCCAGCCCAGTCGGCCGCCGGTTTTCCTAGCCCACTCGCGCTCCGTGTGGCGTCGCGCCAGAGCACTAAAGTCCAGGTACCCTCCAACGAGAGAATCCCTGAGAGCCGCCGCCAGGGTTGAATCCCGCACCACGATCTCTTCCAGGCTCACCAGCGCGGGGGTGGCATAGCGTCCCTGCTGCCTGGCCAGAAACCGGCGCAGCGAATCTTCGGACGGTCCGGCCTGCTCGATAATCCGCGCCTGAATAGAATCCTCTACCGTCTGGTTGATGACCGCCCTCCGCAGGCTGTCGGCGGCCCTCATGAGGGAGTCGGCCCGGGGCAGGGATGCCGCCAGATCCATGATCCGGTCCCAAATGAACAGCCGCCGGATCAATTCCCGCAGGGCTTTTATGCTGGCTATACCGGTTCTTTCCTCGGGAAGGAGCAGGTCCAGCCGGGCCAGGAGCCAATCCAGGGGATAGGGTTCGTCATACAGGGTGAACAACACCTCATCGGCCAGTCCCGCCGCCCCGGCGCCAGCCGGTAACGCAAGGCCGGGATCTTCCAGGACACCGGAACGGAGTACTTTCCAGACTGCCAATATGCGCCAATCGATTGGCAGGTCTGCGGACCATTGCTGGAGGGCCTCCCGGGCCGTATCCATGACTTTTAGCGGGCGCAGTTCGGCAGCAATTACCTGTTGACGTTTCACCCGCTCGAAGTGGCCGTGGTCGGGACGGAACTCCTTGCCCAGCAGCTGGATTACCAGGAATCCCCGGTCGGTTCTCAGAGATTTTAAACATTGGCCCGGCTCCAACCGGTAAGCGTGGCGGGCGTAGGAAGAGTCCAGCTGGTGGGGGAATTTCCACTCAAGCTCACCCGGGCTATCCATAAGGGCAGGGGTCTCCGCGATCTGTAGAGCCAGCGACTGGAACGATTCACCTGCCTGGAGCTTCTGCCAGTACTCAGCGGCGGTGAAGCTGTCCCGCAGGGTCAGGTGCCGGGCAAGGAGGGCCGTGTTGCGGTAGCGGTATTCCGCTTCGATCTCGTCGGCGGAGAGGATTACATCATCCAGAAAATGACCACGGGCCACCCCCTGAAGTAAAGCCTCCCTCCAGGCAAGCTGGCCGGCTCGGAGGATATTCGGGTCCTGGTCCAGACCTGTGTCCCGGCCGTACTGGGTGTAGATGGCCTCGTCAATCAGCTGTTGCAGGAAATCGAAACTGGTCTGGGGGGAGTCCCCCTGCACAGATTGCTGCCGGTAACCCCGGTAGCGTTGCGAGAAATCCTCGATGGTGATGCTGTCGGCGCCGATATATGCCAGCACCTGGGCCGGGGCCCGGGCGGAGAGGAGTATCGAGACCATCCAGGCGAGGACGAGTAGCCTGCCTCTAGACCAGAACAAGAGTCCGACCTTCAGGAACAGATTGTGGTAATGACGTCAGTGGAACCTTGCACACCGTGAGTGTTGAGACCAATTGATCACTGGAAAGTAGGGGAGCCGCCCGCCTGTTCAATTTCTTTTTCCTCTTCACCTGAGCCTGTAATGCAAATTCAACCCGAAGCTATTCAGATACGTTCTCCGTTGAAACCCCTTTTTTTGCCTGCTGAGTGTGTAAGCTCGGCAGATAAGCGCTAAAAATGGGTGTTTCAAGCCGCGTATAAACGTATTACCTTTAGAGTAATAGAGCGCCCCGGTAGCTCAGCTGGATAGAGCAACGGCCTTCTAAGCCGTAGGTCGTGGGTTCGAATCCCGCCCGGGGTACGAAATGTTCGCCCCGCATTCTGCGGGGTTTGTCCCGCCAACGGCGGGAAATCGCGTCCGGGGTACCAGTTTCAGTTACGTGTTCCTGGTTGCGAGTTCCGAGTCCCCAGTTCCTTCATTGGGCTAGGGGCAATCGTCGAGCATCTACCACTTCGGCAGGCTCAGGAGAAGCCTCAAGACCCCAGCCTCTAGCCTCAAGTCTCCAGATTACTTCAGCAGCAGCCCCCGACCCCAAGCGTCGGGGACAAAAGCATCTTGATGGACTTGTGGTAATCCGGTGTCACCCCCGCCGTTGGCGGGATAATAGACAGCCGGGCGATGTAGATGCCGGAGGGGAATCGAGTCCAAATACTAACTTAAGATCGGGGCAGATTTTAGGGGCAAGGTCAAGCCAGAAATCCTAACTTTAGGTGTAGTCCAAAGAATGGGGGCTGGTCACGTAGTTGCATAACCACACGCATTCAACTAAGGTTGGGAGCTATTCAAGGCATACAGTTTGGGCTATGTTTGTATAGATTATCAAATAAAGGGATGTATATAATGGATCATAGTAAAATATTGTTCAATCTGATCCCTATACTGACAGTTGCTGCCATGTTTGCAATGGTTGGCTGCGATGATAGCAGCACTGGCCCGGGTCCGGAGAATGCCCTGGTCGGCTCCTGGAAATTAACAAGCCGGGTGATCTATTATGGTTCGAGCGTTGCAAACGCTGATTCCTCTGAAGATTGGACCCCATTTATGGGGAATAGGGTTTTCACATTCAATGCAGACGGAACCGGTCAGGATGTGCGCCTAGATGAGGATGGTACTGAAACAAGCAGATGGACATACACCGCAACTACCACTGAGATCACCATCCACGGAGATGGTGAACCGGAGGTCGTAACTTTTGAAGTATCCGGCAATACCCTTACTATCACAAAACACGAGGCGGCGGAGGCTGGATATAATGACCCTGAAGCGTGGATTGTTTCAACTCTCACAAAGCAGTAAGTACAGGGATATTTCCCCTAAGCCCCACTCTGATTAGCAGGGTGGCGCTCTGTGTATCGGTTCAGAGCATTGGGGACACTTGGGGCTAAAAACTAAGAGAGACATTCTGCGTTTCCAAGGTTTAATTCACGCCTCCTCTGAAGCGTCTTTCGCTCCATTTGCGTGCGCCACCCTAGTCTTGGTCATGACAGGTCACCATTGGTCAAATTTGTACCCCGCCAAAGGCGGTGGCCTGCCCCATTTTCCTTACCCATTTTGTATTTCGCAACGTGAGGGCAGTGATCTGAACCCCGCATACTGCCCCGCTTTTAGCGGGACTATAGGCGGGATACAATCCATCCTCGCTGCGCTAGGGCCGTGCCTGAAGACCGGGCGCGGCCGCAGCCAACGGGCGTTGCCGCCTACGGCGAGCCTTCGCCCCCGCCGTAGGCGGGGATGTGTCCCCCCGCGCAGGCCCCGCGTTGCGGGACAGTAGGCGGGAAGTCCCGCCCGGGGCTACAATGCGCGCTGTTTTATAGGAGACACCTTTGCTTATGGGCGGCGGAATCCTAATCATCCTTTTACAGAACTTCCCCCAAAAATTTGGCTCTTAAATTCTTCCCCCGCTAATCCGTCAGCTGACCCCGCCAACGGCGCGGCTGACGGATAGAGATACAGAAGTAGACAAGTGGAGATGGCTGTTTTTTGGGAATAACCCACCCCCAGCCCTTCGACAGGCTCAGGGCGGGCCCCCCTCCCTTGAAAGGGAGGGGGGGTCACGAAGTGAAGGGGGTGGGTTGAGAGGGTGCCCACCCTGAGGCCGCCAGTCCCATCCCAAGGGGATCCCTTCGGGAAAGGGACTCCTGTGGAGCTGGCGGATCAAAGGGTTTGTCCCGCAGGGACCCTTACGGGGGGGTGAGTTCTCAATCCACCGCCAAAGGTAAAGTAATTAACGAGACTGAGAACTAGACCTTGATCTAGACGAAGGGAAAAGTTAGGTTATTTTGGGAGCGTAATCCGTAGCCAGCCCCAATACCACCAGCAAATCCAAGCATAACTACAAGCATACTTCTAAATAAATAAATGCAACAAGCAACTGGCATTGTGCTTGCTTTTAGTCGTTCGTGCCTTTAGTATTAGGTTGTGATAAAACTGTCCTCAACAAAGGATTCATCATATTATGTCGCTTAGCGACGGACCTACTCGGGCCTTGCGGGAGCGCAAGAAGAACGTAGACCAACGGATCGAGGAGTTAAAGGCTCTTTCTGAATCCCTGTCGCGTGTCATCGAAGACCTTGAGGGAACAGGTGTTCAAACCCAGTTTGACTCATTGGTAGAGGCTGCAGATAAATCACACAAATGTATCGGACTCACTAATTTCATCAGTAGCCTCTTTCATTCATTACCTGAGAAAAAATGGACGATTCAAGCCATTCGGGCAGAAGTGATGGCAGGAGTGAAGGCGGAAAGAGTGAGATACGCCGGTGCACACCTGAACGAAAATATCTATTCAGTAATATCCCGCCTGGCTACAAAGGGAGAAATCAAAAAGGGCGGTAAACATGGAGGCCGTTGGTACAAAAGCATTTGAAAGTCATAATTAAAAGGGCTGATAATGTTTACTTTTGCAGGTAAGTTGGCTGTTCCAAATCGATCAGGGCGGATTGATGGTGGAATACTTCAGGAGTATGGTCAGGTTGGTGGGCAGATGTGGCAGTGTGTTCCAGGGGCCGGTTCGAAATGTCCGGCATGAGGGCACTCGCGCCTTGGGGGTAGGCTCTGAAGGCTGGCAGGGGTGGACCCATCAATGGCCGCGACATAGTTTCGCCCTTAGGGTGACTACGGGATCCCTTGAAGGATCACCTAAAATCCAAGGGCTGACTTCCCCCTTTTCGCCTGCTGGTGAACCACCTTACCTTTCAGGTTGCACTCGTCGTGTCGGGGAAAATTTAGGCTTTCATGAGGCTTTGTTGCACCCATAAAGAAGGCCATATGGCAAATCGATACAAACTCCGATTTATAGTCCTGGCTGTAGTAATCCTAACCTCCCTGCTAGGCGCTCAGACCAACCTGGCCATTATCCCGCTGGAGGCCAAAGGTGTCTCCGATATTGAGGCCAGCGTTATTATCGACCGATTGGGTCACGAATTGAATAATACCGGTGTGTTTAAAGTCTTGGACCAGGGCAAGATGAAGGAAATACTGGCCATACAGAACTTCCCTCTAACCGGCCGCGAATCGGAGGAATACCTGGCGGAAGCAGGACAACTGCTGGGCGTAGAGCAGATCATGAGCGGCAACATTATTAAGGTTGGTAATAGTTGTACGGTGCTTCTAAAGTTGCACGACGCCCGGAGCGGGGCCATCATCCAGGTGGCCAGCTACGATCACCGGGGGACCATAGCCCAGTTATGGAACCCAGGCATGAGCGTTGTGGCCCGCATCGTCGCTGGAAAATTGGTGGAGCCGGCCAGAGAATTCGTTCCAGCAGCTGATCAATATGTGGCACCTGCCCGTATAGCCGAACCATTAGTAGAGCCGGCCAGAGAATTCGTTCCAGCAGCTGATCTATATGTGGCACCTGCTGTCCGCCGGGGTAACCTTTATTTTTTGTCCAGGGTGGGACTTGGTCATTCCGGATGGGGCGACACTCTATCTTGGGGCGGTCAAATCGGCTACGGCAATGCATCCGGGAATAAGGTGTGGATTGATTTTCTGAGTATATATGACTATTCCTTTAACCTAGCGTTACTCTACGAGTTGAGTCTCTGGCGACTGTTTGTACAGTTCGGTTGGGGTTTTGTTTCTGACCAGAAGATCGGTGGCTTTGGGTATCGTCTCCGTGCAGGCCTTGATATTACGTCTGGAAGATTTATCCTAATCAGGCCATCCGCGGGTCTCAATCTGGGATTCTTGGAGGGGCAAAGCAGTTATGCTTTTGGCCTCGATTTCGGTTTGAAGTTGTTCAATCCGTAGTGAGGAACTCCCCCAAAACTGGTCCGATCTCAACACATAGGTAATAGTTTATTCTCAGGGCATGGGTAATACTTCGCTGAACTATCATCGACTATTCGTACATTATTCCTGGTTCGGATACTATTCCAATTTTAGATAGCCATTTAAAGTAAGCGAGTTATGGCTGTAAAAGTTTTATCCATTTTCGGGACTCGTCCAGAGTGCATCAAGATGGCACCGGTCATCAAGAAGCTAAAGCAAGAACCCCGGATTGAATCCCGTGTATGCGTAACCGCTCAGCACCGATATATGCTGGACCAGGTCCTGGATCTCTCTCAGATTAAACCCGATGTTGACCTCAACATTATGATGGATAATCAGGGTCTTACGGAGATTGGGGCAGCGATCCTGTCCGGACTCAAGCCGGTCCTTGAGGAATACCAGCCTGACCTGGTTCTGGTCCAGGGGGATACGTCCACCACCTTCTTCGCCGCTCTAGCTGCCTTTTATCAACAGGTGCCGGTTGGACACGTCGAAGCCGGGCTTCGCACTGGCGATATGTCTGCCCCCTGGCCGGAGGAAATGAACCGCAGAGTCGCCAGCATACTGGCTGGCCTGCATTTCGCACCTACAGAACAATCCAGAGATAATCTACTGCGGGAAGGCATTGAATCCGAGAACATCCTGGTTACGGGGAATACGGTGATTGATGCCCTCCTGGATGCGGTCCAGTTGATCGACAATTCGCCCCAACTGTTGAGTAAATTCAAAGAGCAATATTCTGCTCTGGAGCCGCATCGGCGAACGCTCCTGGTCACCGGTCATCGACGGGAAAGCTTTGGCAAGCAGTTTGAGGATATCTGTTATGGTCTTTTGGAAATCAGCAGGCGTGAGGATGTTCAGATCGTCTATCCCGTTCATCTCAATCCTAATGTCCAGAGGCCCGTCAAGCGTATCCTGGGTGACGCTCAAAACGTTCACTTGATTGGACCATTGGACTATCTTCCTTTTGTGTATCTAATGAGGGAATCTTTCCTTATCCTCACCGATTCCGGCGGTGTGCAAGAGGAAGCACCATCCCTGGAAAAGCCGGTCCTGGTCATGCGGGAAAAGACCGAGCGCCCTGAGGGGGTGGCGGCTGAGACGGCGAAGTTGGTGGGCACCTCAACAGAAAGGATCGTCGAGGAGGTATCCTTGCTACTGGATTCCCAGGATGAATATGAGAAAATGGCCCGCGCCCATAACCCTTACGGCGACGGACACGCATCCCAACGCATTGTAAAACGGATACTCGATGACTATGCCCTTTGAGAGAATATCAGTAGTCGGGTTGGGCTATATCGGCCTACCCGCGGCGGTCATTCTGGCAAGCAGGGGAGTTGAGGTCATCGGCGTCGATTCAGACCCTCAGGTTGTGGCAATGATTAATGACGGGGAGGGTCATATCAAGGAGCCAATGTTGGATGTAGCAGTCCAAAGCGTGGTGACCACCGGCCGTCTCAAGGCAGTTACCCATCCGAAACCGGCGCAGGCCTTTCTAATCACCGTTCCCACCCCGCTGACTACGGATCGTACTGCTGACTTATCTTACATAAAAGCTGCTGCTGAATCCCTTGCTCCCGTGCTGAAAGCTGGGAATCTGGTCATCGTGGAGTCGACATCTCCTGTGGGCACTACCGAGCAGATGAGCCGATGGCTGGCGGAGGCTTGCCCTGACCTGACATTCCCTCAACAGGCCGGTGAGAACGCAGATATATTAGTAGCATATTGCCCCGAGCGCGTCATGCCTGGCAATGTCATGCATGAACTCATTGAAAACGACCGCATAATAGGGGGGATGAGTCTTAAGTCTTCCGAGCGGGCAATAGAACTGTATAAGATCTTCCTGGAAGGGGAATGCCTGGTAACCGATGTCCGTACAGCTGAAATGGTCAAGCTGGCGGAAAATGCTTTTCGGGACCTGAACCTCGCCTTCGCCAACGAGCTGTCCATTATCTGCGATCATATGGGGATCAACGTCTGGGAATTGATTCGTCTGGCGAATCACCACCCCAGGGTAGATATTCTAAAACCGGGACCCGGAGTAGGCGGGCACTGTATTGCTGTGGACCCCTGGTTCATTGTTAATTCTGTACCGGAGTTGGCTCATCTTATCCGTACAGCCCGTGAGGTCAATGACGATAAGCCACGTTATGTAGTGCGGAAAGTGAAAGAGGCCGCGACTCAATTTGATCAACCGGTGATCACCTGCCTGGGCTTGTCCTTCAAGGCTGACGTGGATGACCTGCGGGAAAGCCCGGCGGTGGAGATTGTACGGGAACTTGCCAAGGAAGGGGGAAAAATCCTCGTGGTGGAGCCTCATATCGATAAACTTCCCCTCGAACTGGCCAATCAGGCAGGAATAGAACTGGTAGAGCTTGATGAAGGCTTGAAAAAGGCGGATATTCTGGTCGTATTGGTGGATCACAAGGTATTCAAGAGCATTCCTCTCAAGGCGCATACAGCTAGTACCGTCATCGATACCCGGGGGGCATGTGGGGGTGAGCTAGGAGATGATATCTAAGCAATACCACGGGCCTCCAAATCACCCTACAAATTGGCGCACCACCCAGCCATTCACCGCCTGCTTGTGGCTTGGGTCTTCCTCAGTAATAGCGATAAACCCCCTCTATGGCGTTTAAGAAGATCATAGATAATGCCTTCTCCCTGTCCGTACTCGGTTACCCTATCCGTCAAATAAAAACATCTACGCTAGGTTATCGCCTGGCCAGAGGAGTGTTCTGGTCGATGGCCGGGGCGGTAATTTCACGCGGCCTGATGCTTGCCGCCACGGTCCTGGTTGCCCGAATGCTGGGCAAGACAGTCTATGGCGAATTGGGAATGATCCAGTCCACCGTCGGCATGTTCGGGGTCTTTGCCGGGTTCGGCCTGGGGCTGACCGCCACCAAACACGTTGCCCAGTTCCGCCAGAGCGATCCCGGCCGGGCCGGGCGCATCATCGGCCTTTCAGGGCTGTTTGCAATGGTCACCGGCAGTTTGATGGCCTTGGGCCTGCTTATCTTCGCCCCATGGCTCGCCGAACATGCCATCAACGCCCCGCACCTAGCCAGCCTACTGCGGATCGGCGCCCTGATGCTGCTTGTCAGCGCTGTCAACGGAGCGCAGACAGGTGCTCTTGCGGGCTTTGAAGCCTTTAAGACCATCGCCTATGTGAACCTCTTTACCGGTCTGATCTCATTCCCTCTCCTCGTCTCGGGGGCATATTTCGGCGGTCTCACCGGTGCGGTCTGGGCGCTGGCGATCAACCTTGGCTTCAACTGGCTCCTCAACCACCTGGCCCTGCGCAAAGAATCCCGCCGACATAACGTCCCCTTCACTCTCAGGGAGTGCAGCCGTGAGCTGTCCGTTTTGTGGGCATTCAGCCTTCCCGCCGCCCTCAGCGGAGTGATGGTCAGTCCGGTGAACTGGGTCTGTGCTGCGTTACTGGTCAACCAGCCCGATGGTTACAATGAAATGGGTGTTTTCAGCGTTGCAAATCAATGGTATGCTATGCTGTTGTTTCTTCCTTCGTTGCTGGGGCAGGTAGTGCTACCGGTTCTTTCGGAGCGGCTGGGCCAGACAGATACAAGACAATCGACGAAAACACTGGTTCTCGCGATAAAGATGAACGCACTACTCGTGTTGCCACTTGTTCTATTGGTTAGCATTGCCAGTCCTTACATAATGAACCTTTATGGCGAGGGTTTCGGGAGCGGCTGGCCAACTCTGGTGGTTGTCCTGTTGACGGCAGGACTCCTTGCAGTTCAAATGCCCGTCGGACAAATTATTGCTGCATCAGGGAAAATGTGGCTGGGCTTGGCGATGAACTGTGGCTGGGCTATCACATTTATTGTAGGCACACTGCTGCTGCTGGATCACGGTTCTCTGGGTCTGGCTACAGCAAGAGCGATTAGTTACATTGTCCACACTACATGGGTATCCGTCTTTGCTATCTGGCTTATTCGACGGCGGCGTCAAGGGATGATACGATGAGTAAAAAACGAGACCGACTGTCGACAAAGGAGGACTGGGACGCCTATTTCGAGGAAGGCGGTCCTTGGGAAGCCAATCGTGGCCCTGAACAGACACGTCTTTTCGCAGAAGCCTTCTGCAAACATACTAGCATACATTTGGAAAATGGCCAGTCTCTACTAGATAGCAGCTGCGCCTTGGGAGATGCGTTGCCGGTGTTTCGCAAACATTTTCCGAAAGCTCAATTGTATGCTTATGACTTCTCAAAAGTGGCAATTAGACGCTGCAAGGAACGGCACTCTGGTATGGCTGGCTGTTACGCAGCGTCGATAGAAGAAATATCCAGTATGTACGATGTTATTTACTCATCGGCCACACTTGAGCATTTTAGTGATTACAAAGAAAAAGCACGAGCCCTTCTGCAACATTGCAGATACCTGTGCATTTTTGTACCATACAATGAAAAGCGTTTCGGCAAGAACCTTAAATATGGACAAGATCATGACCATGTGGTTACTTTTTTCGAGCATTCCTTCGATTTTCTGCTTGATGAAGGTTTTGCAAAGAGAATTAGTTATACGAAAAGTATTTGCGTCCCCAAAGCATGGTCGTGGACCCTGATAACTCGTATTACCCAAACGGTGTTGAATGTCTGTCGGCTTCTTTTAGGCCGGCCGATTGTACGAAACCAAAAAATGATCCTATTTGAAATTGAAAGGAAGCAAGCGATCAGGAACTCATTATGAAGCCCACCACACTTTCAGTGTTTCAGCGCTGTGGTTTGGCAGCCTTATCTGACTTGGCGAGCCCCGAACACAGAGACATCTTCGCCAATCTTGAGCTAGAGCAAACTGCCTTTTTGGACATGGAAGCTGAATTTCGCAGCAAAGAGTATAAATGGCCGCGTGATCCATTACATGACTGGGCCCGTGTATGGGAATACCCTTACGTCTACTACCACCTGGCGGCCTACATGAAAACGTTACCTCAAGATGACCGACCCATCGTGGCCGACATGGGCAGCGGAGTCACTTTCTTTCCGTTTTCCATCGCCAAACTGGGCTATCAGGTTATCTGCACCGATATTGATCCTATCTGCGAAAGGGATTTGTCTTTGGCGCGTGAGTGTGTTCCCCATTCGCCTGGCACAGTTGATTTCAGGTTAGCGGAAGGCCCAGCTATGCCCTTTGGCGCAGAAGAATGCGATGCAGTCTACTGTATCAGTGTTCTGGAACATGTACCGGACTTTGAGATGATGTTGGTTGAGATAACAAGAATACTCAAGCCGGGAGGCCTGTTTATCCTGACCTGCGATATCAATCTGCGGCCGGAGGATGGGTTGGAACTTGGCCCTTCTGCGTATCAGAGGCTGATGAACTACGTAAGGAAGGTCTACGACCCATTATGGCCCGAGTGTACCGTGCATCCGGCCGATTTGTTTACTACAAGGAATGGACCTTATCCATTGGCCGGTTCAAACTATGGCTTGCTGCACATGGGACGCTCTTTTATAAGCCAGAAAATACTCAAGCCATTGCTGGGCCGAAAACCTGGTAGTATCAGAACCGGCCCCCCTCATGTAGCCGTCTTGGGATTGGCGCTGGGAAAAGGAATGTGAACAATATCATGGCACTCCCTGTTTTGGAACCGCTTGATGCGCGTATCCCGCAATGGGACCTCGAGCACCTGGCAGTGCGCCTTTGTCCATTTTGTGGATCGGAGAATGAGCCGGTCCTGATAAGGCCCGACCAGTTGCCGGTGGCGTTTTGCCCTACGTGCGGGTGCTGGCACGTTGCTAAATTGCCTCTTGCCTCAGAAATAAAGCAACTGTACGACGGCTACTATCATGCACACCGGCCGACAGACCTGTCGGAGAGAAATGTTTCCCGGATGCTTGCAAATGCACGCAGAGCAAGTCAAACTGATTGGCAGCTGCACACGCTTTCGCAATTGCTAGGTGGAATTAATAATAAACGTATCCTAGATGCTGGCTGTGGTTGGGGAAATTTTCTCTTGATGGCCAGGGCTGCGGGCGCCAAGGTTGCAGGGTGTGATCTATCGCCGGAGGCTTGTGAATTTGCAAAAAATAGACTCGGCCTTACTGTCCACCAGTCGGACCTTGACTCGTACTCATCGACTATTGGGAATATCGATGCTGTGGTTATGAGAGACTTTATCGAACATCCGGTCAATCCTTTGGCCGATCTTCAAGCAGCATACAATATATTGAATCCGGGCGGACTACTTCTTTTGTATACGCCTAACGGAGGTAATGCCGGAACAAGTCTTGAAACTGGGCAGAAGTGGGTGGGCTTTCGGGTTGATCTTGAACACTTCCAGTATCTTTCGTCACATACAATAAACTGGCTAGCCCGTAAATTTGACCTGGATGTTGAGCGCTTGGAAGTATTTGGCTATCCTGGTCTGAAAGGGATAGATGAATTGCCTAAACTGCCCCGTAGAACTGCTCATTCGGCAAGAGAAATGGCAAAAATGATACCTGGTATGCGCAAAACAGTTCAAGCCTTGCGCCTACTGAAGGCCAAAATAACCGGCCAATACCTTGATCCGCGTTTAGGTTCTTATCTTCTATTCGCTGTTCTTCGCAAGGTATAACCTATTGGTAGGGATTTATCCTTTCTCCCGGATCAGACTGGCTATACGACGTGATAAAAAATACTATTCTAACATGTATAAGGTTTGAGCATGCCAAAACGGTTAAACATTGCTGTCCTGAAATTTTATGATCACGAACGCTCACAGGTACTGGGCGGCGGCATGGAGAGATGGTGCCGCGATGTGGCGGTTTTAGCCCGGGATAAGGGCTATCAAGTCACCATTTACCAGAAAGATGTGGTTGATTTCAAGGGTATAATTGATGACGGCATTGAGGTGGTGGGAGTGAAGTGTCCCGCCAACTGGCGCAGCCATTGGTCATTCTCCCGGTGGCTTGAAAAGCATGTAAACCGCGGGGATCCCATGCTCTTTGTATCCATGGAAATGGCCCTGTCGAAACGAATCCGCCGCGCCGCCGCAATCCAACACGGAGTATGGTGGGAGGGCGATTTCCCTTACTATAAGCGATGGCTCAACCGGCGCCTGCAATATAAACTGATCAAACGATTGCGTGGCGTGATCTGTGTTGATACAAACTATATAAACTGGTGTCATGCCGAGTACCCGAACCGGGCATCCTGGGAGCATAAGTTATCCTACGTTCCGAACTATGCCGATCCCGAACTGTTCCCCGTGATGCGGTCGCCGGCAATAACCGATGATCTTCCAACCATACTATTCCCCAGGCGAACTACCGGCACCAGATACCCGGGCAAGCACAGCATGCTGGAGCGGAGTTCCAGAGGTGCGGGGTTGTTCCTGAAGGCCATAGAACTCCTGGAGCAGGAGGGAACTCGTGTGCGCGCCACCTTTGTGGGAAGAGGACCGGTTCAAAATGAAATTATGGAATGGGCCCAGAGCCACGGAATGACAGACAGAATTACGGTTACGGATGTGGCGTTGGATGATATGCCGGATTGCTATGCCCAGGCGAATGTGGTTGTCGTGCCGTCCATCGAGCGCGAGGGAACGTCGCTTTCCGCTATTGAGGCGATCATGTGTGGGATACCAACAGTAGTGACGCACATCGGCGGCCTGGGAAACATCGTGATAGACGGGCTCAATGGATTCATCTGTGACTTGACACCCACCTCGTTGGCGCAAGGCATTCGACGCGCCCTTGAGGTCCAGCGACTGCCCACAGGGGCGACTCTCGAGTCGTTCCGCGAAAGCATGGGCAAGCCGCGTTGGGAACGCCAAGTCTGGAAACGCCTGAGCAAATGGCTGGAGTTGGAATAAACCATGGAGCCCGCTGAATCGATCAAACGGCCCCATGTGGGCATCATTTCCATACACCCGGCTCCATACAGGGAGGGGACATTCGCTGCTTTGCAGGCCAGGGGTATTGTTGATATTACGGTTATTACGTTATTTAACTTAGATCCTGGGCACCGGTATTGGGATCTTGAAGAAAGTGCCTATCCCAATATCAATTTGGGGAAGTGCTACAGCAAATTCCGGCCCTGGTGCTTTCATCCCCGAATGATAGCAGTCTTAAGAGAAGCGCGATTCGATGTAATTATTATTCCAGGCTATTCTTATTTGACCCTTGTTTGCGTCGTCATATATTGCCTGCTGACTGGAACTCCCTTCATTTTGTCAGCCGACAAGACAGGGCACAACCCTACACCTGCCTTTACCACCAGGCTGGCTTCAATAGTGTCGCGCTTCATATTTCGAAAATCTTCCGCCTTCTGGGTGCCGGGGAAGGCTGCGCGTCGTTATCTATGCGGCCAGGGAATTGAAGACGAACGCATATTCGAGGGATGCTACACTCTGGACTATATTGCCATCCGCCATCAAGTGGAACGTTCGAAAAACGAACGGCTGGAAGCACGCAGAAGGTTTTCGATTGATGAGCAGGGGTTTGTGTTTCTTATGGCAGCCAATGTGATTCCCAAAAGGCGCCATGACCTGTTGCTGAAAGCATTCTCTATCGTAGTCGCCAAGTGTCCCAAAGCCTACCTGCTGCTTGCCGGGGATGGGGCAGACAACGAAACGATAGCGCGTCTGTCCAAAGAAAAAGGTCCTGAGAATATCCGCCTCGCCGGTCCGGTGCCATTTGACTCCCTTGCGCCTTTATATGCGCTGGCCGACGCATACGTGCACTCCGGCGCAGAGCCTTATTCCACGGCGGTTGCCTACGGAGCAATTGCCGGGTTGCCCATTGTCACCACACTCGAGGTGGGCGCGGCAGGGGACTATGTAATCGAGGGAGAAACAGGATATCTCATCGACTCGGGGGATGTTTCAGGGTTTGCCGACAAGATGATCCTGCTGGTCCGCAATAGGGAAACCACCCAACGCCTCGGCAGCAACGCAGGGAAGCTGGCCTGCAGATTCACCACGGAACGGGCCGCGGAGCAATTGGAAAAGGCAGTTGCGGTTGCTACAGGTTATGGCAATGGGAACGCAGCAAAATGAGAAGATGCGATATATGCAAAAGTGACGATATTTTAGTTCTGCTCGACTGCCTCTCTTTCTCTAGTGAAGTTGCAGGAGAGGCGCAGGAATGGAAATATCAGTTGCTGAAATGCCGCTCTTGCGGACTCGGGTTTGTTGATCCACGCCCCTCGTGGAACCGTCTCTCATCATTCTATCACGATTATGCACTTTATGAGCACCCTGAGCATGATCCCATCGGGGGCAAGGGATCATTGAAGTACTGGGCGGCTAAATATCGATATGGCACCTACAGGGGGATGGGCATTCGCCAGCTCGTACGAAGCACCGTTGGCCTGGCCGTGGAATGGATAACAGGCAGAACGGTCTCCTTAACCCTTGGCATACCTCTGCAGATTCCTAGAGATGCTAATATCCTGGATCTCGGATATGGTTCGGGCGGTTGGCTCCTGAGCATGTCTGCATTGGGCTATAAGAATCTGCATGGCTATGATATAGACACTAATCGTGATAACGCGAGTCGCCTGGCGTCTGCGGGCATCAGCACAAGCAGCGGCGACTTTCTTGCAAACCGGTATCCGGAATCGTTTTATGACTGCATACGCCTGGAGCACGTACTGGAGCACTTGCGGGAGCCGCGGGAAGTCCTTGCCAAATGCTACAGGCTGCTCAAGCAAGGGGGGATACTCGTATTGAATGCCCCTTGTATCGATTCGTGGCTGGCGCGACTGTCTCTTAAGAACTACCCCTCTTTGGATCTGCCAAGGCACTTGTATCACCATACGCCGCGGTCAGCGAGTTTGCTGCTTGAGTCGGTGGGATTTGAAATAGTCCGGATGAAACCCTACGCAGTCCCTGTACATGTTCCGATTTGTGTAAATGCCGTGCTATCTGATCGCGGACTGGGGGGAATCAAGATTCCATCCTTCTTTTTCTTGCCCTTTGCGCCGGTCCACAAACTGGTGTGTGCTCTCACGGGCAAAGGCGAGTTTCTTACAGCCTTGTGCAGGAAGAGACTGCCGGACAGGTAACGTCCATGTCAGAGCAACTTATTACCATCATCTTTTTCGCCATTTGTCTTGGGCAGGTATGGGCTCTCACCCGGAGCAGGCTGACGGCGGTAATCTACTATATCTGCGCCGCGACCCTGCCATATTTTTCATTTTGGATGTTTGTGAGCTGGGACCCAAGCCGGGTGTGCGGCGCACTGCTGGTGCTGGGCGGGTGGGCGCTGTACCAGCGGCCTGAGGGCGTCCCGCAGGCAGGCAGCTACCGCTTGTGGATTTTCTTTGGCTATGTAGTATTGTTAACCCTTGCCGGTGCAATGTTCTGGCCGGTTGAAGCGATGAGTGGACGAAGCGCGGCCTATGGGTCTCTGCGTCCGTATGTTCAGATTTTCAACTGGTTGGTAATAGTTGGCGTAGCTTGGCAAATCGCACAGGCGTTGTGCACTAAAGGCGCATTCAAGATTGCGCGCCGCTGGCTTATCGTGCTGGGGATGCTTCATTGCACCGTTGCTATATATCAGGTGGTCGCGTTCGAGACAGGTTTGCCAATAACGGGTATACGTCGCGTAGCGGTGGATGTTGGATTGAATGCTGACGATCCGCATCTAGCAATTGCCACAATTGAGGGGCTTCCCATATTCAGGGCCACGTCTTTCGCTGGTGAGCCACGGGGTCTGGCGTCGGCGTCCATGCTCTGGATCGCGGCACTCTTCACGATGTATGCTCAAGGGCGGGCCAATAGCCACACGCATATGGCGTTGTTGCTGTCGCTGTTCGTGCTTACCCTGACGCTTTCCACATCGGGCTGGGGCGGGTTCTTCTGCTTTCTGGCTCTGGCGCTTTACCTTGCCTCCAGTCATAGGAAATCCCGCTGGTTTGGCGCTTTCGTAGTGCTTCTACTATTTTTGGGAATTCTGATGGCAGTTGATTCCACGGGATTGCTGCCTGAACAGATATCGCTGAGCAGTATCTTCGAGAAACGATGGACTGAACGTGTGGATGACCCTCTTGCAGACATGCCTGTTAAAGAGACTCTTAAGGTGCTTTCCGCCTATCCACAGTTTGTTCTTTTCGGTGCCGGAGCGGGGGGAATGTCATTTTATATCGCGGAGAATTTGGGTGGTCGGGAAATTATACTTGCCGCCACCGTGGGGTGGGTGAATTTCATTGGCGACCTCGGATTGGCCGGGATATTTTTGATGATAGCTGCTTTGTGGGGCGGCATCCGCAACGTTCCGTTCCGCCGGGCGGCGAGCGATGATATCTGTCGGTTTCTAGCATTTATGGGTTGCGTCTTTCTTTGCCAGTATATGATTTCTGCGGGATCATATATGTTGTCCTGCGCTTTCGGATTCTTATTGGCTTCGCAATTCAGGTCCGAAGCCATGGCCAGAGACCAAATCGCTACAACATCAGCTGGGAAGGAGCAGCGTGCGGGTAGCTATTGATGCTGTGGGCATACGGGGACACGGTGGCGCCGCGGTTCTCTGTGAGCTGCTTCGCTGGCTTCCGATTGCACGACCTGACTGGGAATGGCATGTTTTCCTGTTCGATAGACGATTGAGGGAATTCGACACCCCCACAGTATCCGAAAAGGTTACCCTTGAGGAAACAGGAATGGGAAATGGCGGTCTGGGACGACTGTCCTGGGTGAATCGGCGTTTGCCGGCTCGGCTCGAGGTGATGGGAGCGGACCTCTTGTTTTCCTTTGCCAACATAGCCCCAGCACGTTCCGGCTTGCCGCAAGTGGTTTTCTGTCATCAGCGGAATGCTTTCTTTTCCGATGGAATACCACCCCGCATGCTCTTCAAGCGCTGGCGCATGCGGTTCATGAGGAGTCACATCCTTCGTGGCGCGCGTGCAAGCGGTGCAATGATTGTCCAGACTAAGGCCATGCGTGAGCGCATCACAGAAATGGAGCCATCATTGGACGGACGTATTCACGTCATTCCAAGCGGATATAGAACCCCTTCTGTGGAGCCTAATATCCGGGTGGAAAAAAAGGCCTTGATCGATGGCGCAGACCGGCCGCGGCTGATTTATGTCTCGCATCCGAGGCAACACAAGAACCATCTGGCATTGGTGCGGGCGATGCCATACATTCTTAAAGCGATGCCCTCAGCGAGCCTCTTGCTGACTCTCGACAAGCAGCGGCTAGGCCACCGAAGATACACCTCTTTCATTGTTGATATCCAAAAAGAGGCCGAACATCTCGGCGTCTCTCAGCGGCTGGTGTGGCTTGGTATCCTGAATCCGGACGAAGTGGCGTATGCATTGCAGGCAAGCAATCTGACGGTTTTCCCATCGTTGGCCGAGTCCTTTGGCCTGGGACTGGTGGAATCGATGGCGGCAGGATGTCCCGTGGCGGCGGCGGATCGCTCCTATGCTCACGATGTGTGCGGCGCGGCGGCGGTCTATTTTGATCCCCGGGATTCAGCTGCTCTAGCGGAAACAGTGCTGTCTGTGTTGCGCGGGCAAGTCACTTCAGAGCGGCTCCGGTTGTTAGGAACCGAACGTAAGGACCGATTTTCATATGAAAGGATCGCGAGGGGAATAGCGCCGGTGTTTGAGATGGCTGCGGAATTACATCACCACAATGAGATCATGACATGAAAAGAGTCAAGGAAGAAATCCGCGGATTTGACCACCCTACAGATTTACCGCAAGACGATGCCCGTCGCCAACAATGGCAAGAGCAAAACCGCACTTGGTGGAATGAGCACCCAATGCGCTACGACTGGAAGGAACCAGTTGGGTTCGAAGAATTCAGCCCGGAGTTTTTTCAGGAGATAGATCGGCGGCTCTTTTCCGTCGTCCATGATTTTATGCCCTGGGAAAAAATTCCCTTTGATCCCCTTATCGATTTTGAATCCCTGGCCCGGCACGACGTTCTCGAAATCGGAGTAGGAAACGGCAGCCATGCGCAGCTGCTCGCGCAACACGCGAAATCCTACACGGGGATCGACATAACCAGCTACGCGGTGAAAAGCACATCGGAAAGAATGAAGCGCTTCGGACTGGACAAGGCTACGATCATGGAGATGGACGCTGAAAAAATGGAATTCGATGATAACTCCTTCGACTACATCTGGACATGGGGAGTCATCGATCACTCAGCCAATACCCAACGAATTCTCGAGGAAATGGCCCGAGTGCTGAGGCCAGGCGGCCGCGCCATAGTCATGGTTTACCATCGCGGCTGGTGGAACTACTACTTTGTGGGAACGGTTTTTCACGGGCTTCTTCGTGGCGGCCTGTATAGAACCGGATCCCTTCACCAGACCGTACAGGAAATCACCGACGGCGCGTTTGCGCGGTACTACTCGCCTGCCGATTGGCGCACACTGGCTGCCCCATTTTTGAAGGTTGATACCACGCAGATCTACGGGCAAAAGGCCGACCTGTTTCCCATCCCCGGAAGCAAATTCAAATCGGCGCTTATGGGAGCAGTGCCTGACGCCATTTGCCGTTTCTTCACTAACAAATGTCATATGGGTGGCTTTCTCGTCTCCACAATGCAAAGCAGCAAAGATGTGTAAAATTGCGGAAGGGAAGCCATAACATTCGATGAAAGAATATTACGAGAAATATTGGATCCGGGACAGTGATGTGTCTGACCATGATGAGTAAAAGAAGTAGGATAGAGCATCCAAGAAACAAATACTGCAACATCTTAGAACCGGCGATACTGAGCTCGTAGATGTACCAGCACCGGGTGCGGAGGTCGGGCATTTGCTAATCCGCACCCGCCGGAGCCTCATTTCCCTGGGCACGGAGCGCATGCTGGCTAGTTAAGCCGTCGAAAGATAATTTGACGTCTATTATTTTCGGAGGATGTTTTGTCAAAGAAAAGTAAAAATAATGAAATATGACTTTAGCGTATGTAAATTGTGCGGCACATCAGGAGCGATCCCTCGGTATCGTGTTAGAGATAGCATTCTGATCTATTGTTGCTCGTCGTGTGGTGGCCATTATATCAATCATTTGGACAACATCCAGTCAGACATCGCTGGAGGCGATTCCAACCATTCCGACTTTGCGCTCTCGAAGACCGATTTTGATTACCTTGACAAGCAGCTGCAAAGTAATGTAGAGCGCTTCAAGAGTAAAGTCGATCTCTTGTTAAAGCATTGCCCAACTGGCGAGGCAAAAGTTCTTGATATCGGCGCGGGGGGCGGGCTGTTTCCCCATTTGCTGAAAGAACGAGGGATTGATGTGTACGGCATTGAGCCTAACCCTGTGCGTATTCGCTTTGCTAAAGAGAAATATGAGTTAAATCTATCGCCTAGATTGGTTGAGGATAGTTACTGGCAGGATGGCTACAATAAGTTCTTCGATGCGATTACTTTATGGGACGTTATTGAGCACGTCAATTTCCCTACGGAGATGTTGCGGAGCATAAATATCCTCCTAAAAGATGATGGCCTTCTGTTGCTTGATACTCCGGCGCGTGACGCTTTCTATTACCGGATGGGCGAATTGTCCTACAAATTCACTTTTGGGATTTTCCCTTTGTTTTTAAACATGATGTATTCAAAAGAGGTGTTTGCTCACAAGCAAATATTCTCATCGAGTCAGTTGACCCGCCTATTACAGAAATGTGGATTTAGGGTAGTTTTTCTGGAAAAAATTCATGAATTGTCTTTCCCATATTCGTATTACTTAAAGCGTTTATTTCATTCCGAGAGAATAGCAAGAACTGCGGAACGCTTTGCCAACTATTTCTTCAACCTCTTTAAAATACGTAACAAGATGATCTTAATTGCGCGAAAGACGCGTAAGCCTGAGTAAATGTATTAAAGTAAAATTCTCAACAAAGTCGGAAATGATATTCATGAAACAGGTATTACAACATTTAAGAACCGGAAAGATTGAATTGGCTAATTTGCCATGCCCACAGGCAGGAAAAGGTCAAATCCTCATTCGGACCCGTAGGAGCCTGATCTCTCTCGGCACAGAGCGTA
>CAZULW010000030.1:0-26136 GCA_964621455.1 uncultured bacterium | reverse complement strand
CGAAGGCCGTTTTGAGCAGTAAATCCGCTTGAGGAAGGTAATCATATAGGACAGCGAATCCGCTCTATCAGCCTGGGATCTTCTTCAATTACCCCTCCGGCATCTACATCGCCCGCCTGGTGACACCGGAGTACAGCAAGTCCATCGAGAAGTCGCTACTGAAATAGGCTGGATTAGCCCGATTAGGTTAGCCTGTTGGCGAACTCAGTACAAGCCCATCCTAGTGCGCAGTACCTGGAAGTAGTCGCTGTCGGGCCCCGTTTCTAGCCCCGCCGATGGCGGGACTTCTGGCCCCGTTTCTAGCCCCGCCGATGGCGGGACTTTCGGCGGGACTACAGCGGGATTCCCCCGCATTCTGCGGGATTTCCCCGCCTTCGGCGGAATTACTTCCGACCCGTAGCATAACGGTTGTAATTTTATTAAGATGGCTGCTCGGTATTATCAGGCATGGTGAACGACCTCACCAAACCCCCGCTCTGCCCGAACGATTCCGTCCAATACGTCAAGGGCATCGGCCCCGTTCGCGCTGAAGCCCTGGAAGAGGTGGGAATCAGGACGGTTGAAGACCTGCTCTATTACTTTCCCCGCCGCTACCTCGACCGCCGCAACATCATGCTTATCTCCGACCTGAAGATCGGGGAGCAGGCCACCGTCCTGGCGCGAGTGGTAGGGAAGGGTATTAAAGACACCCGCCGACGAAGATTCTTCCACGTCACCGCCACATTCATCTTCACCACCCCCACTAGGAGACAAGTATGAATCCAATACTGTTCCTGCAACCGCACCGCCGACACCTATCCGGTAAAGTCCTATATACCTTTGTGATTATTGGGCTTATGGCCTTTACTCCCAGGCCGGTGGACGCTGACGATCAGGCCGCGGAGACCCTGAAGGCCGAGGCCATCTCAACCGTAGAGGCCATGAAACCCCTTATCGAGGAAATGGCGTCTTTGCTGTGGGACTACTCCGAGCTGGCCCTGGAGGAAAATCAGTCGGCGACGATGCTTATCGGCAAGCTGGAGGAGGCCGGGTTCGCCGTCGAGCGGGGCGTGGCCGGCATGCCTACCGCCTTTGTGGCGAGCTATGGAAAGGGCAAGCCGGTGATCGGCATACTGGCCGAATACGATGCCCTGCCCGGATTGGGAAATGAACCGGTGCCCCGGCGCCAGCCGCGCGCCGACGGCGTGACTTCCGGCCACGGGTGCGGTCATAACCTGTTCGGGGCCGCCTGCGTGGGAGCTGCCATCGCCCTTAAGAAGGTCATGACCTCTCAGGGCATCAAGGGCACCGTAAAACTATTTGGCACCCCCGCCGAAGAGACCGTAGTGGGCAAGGTGTACATGGCCCGGGAGGGCATGTTCAAAGGGCTGGATGCCGTTCTGGAATGGCATCCCGGTGATGAAAATGGTGTTCGCAACCAACCCGGGCGGGCAATGAACAATTTCGAGGTGGAGTTCTTCGGCCAGGCAGCCCACGCCTCGGCTGATCCCTGGAACGGCCGCAGCGCCCTGGACGCCGTGGAGCTGATGAACTACGGCGTGAACCTGATGCGCGAGCACGTGAAGCCCACCACGCGCCTGCACTACGTCATCCCCCGAGGCGGGGAAGCGCCCAACGTGGTCCCCGAATATGCCCGGGTGTGGTATTACGTGCGGGCCCTTGACCGGGAGGAGGTCCAGCAATACTATGAATGGGTGCTGAATATCGCTGAGAGCGCGGCCCTGGCCACCGGCACCACCCGAAAAGTCCACCTGATCACGGGCGTACACGAATACCTCCTGAACCGGCCCCTCCAGGAGACCATCCAGGTCAACCTGGAGCTGGTAGGCGTCCCCACATTCACCAAAAAGGAACAGGCCTTCGCCCGCTCAATGCAGCGTTCCTTAAAGGTTGAGGAGAAGGGATTCAATGAAGAGCTTGAGCCTTTGGCCGATGAGCCACAACCACCTAGGGGCGGCTCGACGGATGTAGCCGAAGTGAGCTGGATCACCCCCACCGCCGGTTTCTCGGTCGTCACGGCCGCCGAGGAGATCCCCTGGCACAGCTGGGCTGTGACGGCCTGCTGCGGCACGGCGGCGGGCAGGAAAGGGGCCGTGGTGGCTGCCAAAGTCCTGGCCGCAACGGGGGTGGACCTGCTGACCCGACCCGATCTGCTTAAGGAAGCACAGAAGTTCTTCAGGAAGGCCTCTGGCGGCAAACCCTACAGGTCACCCATACCGGCTACCCAGCCACCGCCGGTGAAGTAAGGCGGTCAGGGGCAGTTGGCAGTGGCAGTGGCAGTTGAAAGAGATTAACCACAGAGAGCACAGAGAGCACAGAGAGCACAGAGAAAAGAGAACAGCGAAGATGGAAGAGAGAACCGCAAAGGCGCAAAGTGCGCGAAGAAATCTAAGCCACGAATTACACGAATTAGCACGAAACCGGGCCAGCCGAAGGGCCGCCAAGACCAGAAGGGGCGCAGAGGACGCAGAGGCTTTTACCGCAAAGGCGCAAAGTGCGCAAAGGGGGGAAGCGGGAGAGCGGGAGAAGGGGAGAGGGGGAGAAATAGGTGAAGTAAATTGGCCAGTGGCGGCATGTCATAGCCTCAGTCGCCGCCGCCTGTAGCCACTACCTCAGAAGAACCATCTTGACCTGGCGGACGAACCCCGGAGCCGCCCCCCGACCCAAAGCGTCGGGGACTAGCAGACGGACGATGTATACGCCGCTGGGGGCCTCTTTCCCCCAATGCGTCTTTCCATTCCACGTAACCTGATGATAGCCGGCCGGGAGGTGCCCGTCCACCAGCCGCGCGATTTCCCTGCCCAGCAGATCGATTACCACCAGGCGGACCTCCACGGCCCGGGGAAGGGCAAACCGCAAGGTGGTACTGGGGTTAAACGGGTTGGGGTAGTTCTGTCGCAGGGCAAACTCTTTTGGAATATCATCCTGGCCGTCAACGCCCAACCTGCTGATATCCAGGGTCAGGCCGAACGGCCCGTTGGCGGCCCGGGTAGTGTCGGTGCCGTCGGTGGCCTTGATGGTCCATGTACCGGTTACACGGCCTGACTCCCCGGCCTCCCGGATAAGGGGCACGAGGTCCGAATAGGCCAGATTCAACTCGGTGGCAGACGTGTCGCCGGAGGGGAAAATTGCTGCCAGGGTGCCGGTGGCATCGAAGCAGTACCATACCGAGTCACCGTCCACATCTTCGGCTGACTGCCAGCTGAAGGTCAGGATGTTGCTGATATTCTCAGTGGTAATTACTACAGTGGTGGTATCATCAGAACCAGGTCCCAGCAGCGCGAACGGTTCTGGTGGGTCGTTCACCGGCGTTACGGTTATCAACACCAGGGCCGTATCGAACAGCACACCGTCCGTGACGCTGTAGCTGAACGAATCACTGCCGAAGAAATCGGAGTCGGGAATATAAATGAAGATTGTGCCCGCGACTCCAACCGTATCTATGATGATGATGCTCACCTGTCCATGGTGGGCCAGCCAGGTGGTATCAGCAAGGTAGAACTCGTCGCCGTCCGGATCCCGGTCGTTGACCAGAGCTGCCAGGGTCACTACTTTGTCTTCACTGGTCCTGACGGTATCGTTAACAGCAATCGGCGCATCATTGACCGGTGTGGTCACCACGATGCGCACTGCCAAAGTGTCGTACAGCTGGCCGTCGTAGGCAATAACCAAGAATCGCCCCTCAGTTATCCCTTCACCTGGAATGCCGGCTACTGAGTCAGGACCCACCACGCTAAGCCAGGTGGATAGACTGTCAAACGTGAAGGTCACCGGATCGCCGTCCGGGTCAGTGGCCGTGGCACGATACACGAACAGCACATCTTCCGTGGCCGTTGCCGTGTCCGGCGAGGTGATCTGTGGAGGATTATTGGGCGGCGACGGGGGCTCTGCCAGGAAGAAGTCCAGCAGGGCCCCCAGCAGATCCGATTTCGTACTGGGTGAGGATGCCCCGTCCACCAGCCCGGCCAGGGCGTAGGAGAAGACGAAGGTCCGCTGGCTGTATGATCCGGTGTTTTGAACGGCGACCGTGCCGTAGTTACTCTCCACAAACGCCGCCGCGCCGGTCCCGGGCGCATAGCGGTCGATATATTGGGAATAATCCTGGGTAGAGGCGGTGAAGAGCATACCATCCGTGATCGTTGAAGTCTGCCCAGCCAATGAATCGATGGTATTATCACGTCCACCGATCACGGATTCAATCCCCAGTAATGAGAGCAGGGTATCATTATCGAGGCCTGCCAGGTCCTCTCCCAGGGCGTCTCCACCCTCCAGGTAAAGGCTGCCGCCACCCTCAAGGTATTCCTGGACCACGGCAGCCATCATTGTATTGAAAGTGGTCCTGTTCACCAATCCACCGGAAGGACCGAAAGATAGGAACGCCGCGTCAAAGCCTGATAGGGATTCAGGGAAAGTGGTGGTATACGTGACATCCACGTCGCCGACAACCTGAAGGGTATCCCGGATGAAAACGCCGCTGTAGTCAATCCCGGCGGAATCCCCCTCCCACACCAGGACCTGCGGCATACTCGCCCCGGTGATGACCATCGAAAAGTCCTGGGTCCTCGCCAGGAGGGCGCTCTTGTGGCTCACTGTGACGATGTATTCTCCAGGACCGGTAGTAGGAATAAGGACCTGTTCCACGTTGTCCACATTGTTATCGGTCGTCTGTATGGCAGCAGCCGCGGGACTCTCCACATCCAGGTGCCAGGGATAATAGACCTGGCCGCCGGTGACCCGCAGGTCCAGGTCATTGACCAGCCTGGCCGTGGCGTCATCTACCGCAGGCGAAAGGGGCGTGGCCGGTGGGTCGGTCCAGGCGATGGTGACCTTCAGGGGATCGGGCCCATTGCTGGTGACCGTAATGGAATAACTCTCGCCCTCGTTGAGGGTCAATTCCTGGATGATCCACTGCCCCCCAGCGTCCCTGGAGATCAGCTCCGTGGCCGCCGCGGTGTTGAGCAGTCCCCAGCCAAAGGCATAGTCCGGGCCCAGGGCAGTGCCGGCCTCGTCGGCCGTGTGGACCAGCAGGGCCCGGAGGGTGGCGGCCAGCGGGAGATCTCCATTGTGCGTCTGCCGGTAGTGCTGCTGCAGCAGGGCCACAGAACCGGTGACACTGGCTGCCGCCATAGAGGTGCCGCTGAGAGTATCGTAGGCGGTATTGCTGGATGCCCAAGCTGAGTATACCCCCGCACCGTTAGCCACCAGGTCGGGTTTGATGCGCCCATCGTCGGTGGGGCCCCAGGAGCTGAAGGGGGTTATGGCTACATCCGTGGTATAGGCATAGCCACCGGGGATATCGTCAACCGCCCCCACCACCAGGACGTTCTTGGCCACCTGGGGACCGCCGGGGAGGCAGTCGTAATCGCCGTCGGGGCGGCGGAGAGCGGTGGACGGGACCCAGTTCCACCCATCCCAGACCCAGTAAGATTCGCCGGGTGGCGGCCCGTCCTCAGCCCGGTCGTTGCCCGCCGCGGCTACTATGAGGTAGTAAGGCGCATCAGCCGCGATCTGGTCCCAGTCGCGGGCGGTGCTGTCGTAAAAACCAAACCGGTAGTCCTCCGCAGGGCTGATATCCACATCTCCCCACCAGTTCCAGCCGGGATTGGGATGATCCAGCTTCCAGCCGACGATATAGCTATAGGAGTGGTTTGATAAGGTCAGCCCGGCTGCGGCGGCATTGGCCATCTCCCCGCTATCGTCAAACCAATCGTAGCTCTTCAGGCTGGCCTCGCCGGCCATCCCCTTTGCCTCGGGATCGATGCCGCGTGCAATCATGGTACCCGCTACGAGGGTGGCGTGACTGCTGATGGGGGAGCCGTCCGCGGACGTTACCCGGCCCCCGAACTCCTGGTGGGATGTCAGGACGCCGCCATCGTCCCAGATACCGGCTGTAATGCCGGAACCGGTGAGGTCCAGCCCACTTTCTCCGTCCAGCCAGACAAGGTTCGTGGAAACGGTCAGGGCCGCATTGAGATTGGTTGTGATGTAGCAGAGGGGTCGCCCGTCGATAAAGCGCTGGATTTCAACCGTCCGGCCATCCGGCAGGACCCGGCGCACCGGGATGCCGGCTGCCGCGGCCAGGCGCACCACCTGACGCCGCTCCGCGAGATGGCGTTGATGCAGATCGGCGGAAAGGCCCCGCAGAGCGGTGATCCGCTCCGGGGACATCGGTCGCTGGCCGTACACCAGGGCCATAGCCGCGCAGCCGATCACGGCGGACCTGGCGAGGGCCAGCCCTATATTTATTTGCTTGACTTTATTCAGGAAACGCGACCTGGCTCAGTTAGGTACGTCTACAATATCACCTTAATATTAAGGAGATTACCCGTGCCGGAGAAGCTCTTTACGGTCGCTGATGTATCTGGGGAATTGGGGTGATTACTTCGCGGTGAGGGTCCAGCTGCCGTCCCAGTCGTCGCCGGGCGGGTTGGCCTTGAAATGGCCGCAGCGTTCGATATACACGCGACTGGGGGTGTTGGGGCGCTTGGGGAAGACCTCCTCCAGGCGCTCGCTCTCTTCAAATGTTTTCCGGGCCCGGTCCCACTGCTGCTGCCGGTACAGGGCAATACCCTTCTGGTAGATATCGCGCATCTCCAGCAGCGATCCGTCAAGCTGGCCTTTGCGGGACATGATCTCGATGGTCTCCACCGCTTTCGACTTTCCAACCACCCGTACCTTGTCGATCTCCCGCCACTCGAAGAGGTCTGGGCCGGCCAGGTTTAAGGCTTCAGTGGTACACTGGATATAGATGCCGTACTGCTTGGCGGAGGCCTCGAGGCGGGCGGCGGTGTTCACCACGTCACCCATCATGGTGTAGTTCATGCGGGTGATGGTGCCCATGTTGCCGGTGACAAACTCCCCGGAGTGAACGCCGATGCGCATGCGCATATTGTGTACCAGTTGGGGCCACTTGTTCCCCTCGGAGGCCCACTTCTGCCGGAGTTCGGCCTGGGCTTCCTGCATACCGAGCGCAGTGCGCAGGGCCCGCAGGGCGTGGTCTTCCATGGGCATCGGCGCGCCGAAGATGCCGACGATGGCGTCGCCCTCGAACTTGTCCAGAGTGCCCCCTTCATTCAACAGGATGTCGGTCATGCTGGTCAGGTATTCGTTGAGCAGCGCAACCAGCTGCTTGGCGGTGAGGATCTCGGAGAAACTGGAGAAGGACTGGATATCGGTGAAATAGGCGGTCCGCACGCCCGATTCCCCGCCGAGCTGGGGTTCGAGCTTGCTATCCACCATCTGCTCGATGAGCTCGGGAGAAACGTAGGTGCTGAAGGTCTTGCGCAGGAAGCGCTTGTCTTTCTCGAGGACCAAGTACTGATACAGGTTCACGCTGAGAAACGTTGCTCCTATGCTGATGATGGGCCGCACCATCTCCAACACTTCCAGCCCGCCCAGGAATCGGGCGTAGGTGAACAGCATCCATCCCCCCACAGCGGCGGCGGTAATCAGCAGGGACACCAATGCCTTGAACCATACGAGAATCGCACCCAACACCAGCCCCAGTATGACCACGATCAGGAACATGGTCCCTTTGGATACCGGACGCACAAACTCGTTCATCAGGATGCTCATGATGACATTGGCGTGGATCTCCACTCCCGGGAAGGCCTCCTGAACCGGCGTGTTACGCAGGTCCATGAGACCGGGGAGGGTTGATCCGATCAGGAGAATCTTTCCCTGGAAGTATTCGGCCGGCAGCATTTCCGGCGTGATCCAGGCGTAGGGGATATACCGGAAAGTGCGATGGCTGCCGTAATAGTTGACCCACAGCCGCCCCTGGGGATCAATGGGAATATCCCGTACTTGCCGACCTTGGCGGTTGGTCAGGCGCAGGCGCATACGGTCAAAATCGTAGGCCAGACCGTCGGGGGGAAGATCCAGAATATCCATGACCGCCGCCATGGCAAGGCTTGGGTAGACCTGCCCGGCACTGGAAAAGTAGACTGCCGTGGGGGCGCGGCGAATGACGCCGTCCGAGTCCTGGGGAAAATTGGCGCTGCCGATACGCCGGCTGGCCTCAAGGAGGTCGATAAAGGTCTGATCGAAGCGTTCCCCGGATGGCAGGCGCCTAGCCACCGCCGGCGGCACCTGGAGGGTTTTGGCAGCAGCGTCCAGAGCGATAGGAATCCGGATTACCTGGCCCGGTTCCGGTTCCCGGCCCGGTGGCAGCAGGTCAGCATTGAGCTCCCGCAGGTAGGCGGCAGCCGGCCTCACCGGACTCGCCGTAGACGGCACGTCGAGGCTGCCGTCTACGGCCAGGGCGGGATCGCCGAAGTATACCGTCGCGATGTCCGCCAGCTGCTCCCCGGGACGCACCACGTGGGCGTGGTACCCCAGCGGCGGTTCAGTCATGGGGTACTGGAAGTTCAGGGTATCGGCCAGGGAGAGGTTGAAGGCGTGGTAGACGTTGCCGCCCTGGCGGGTAGCGTTTACAAAGGCGGTGTCGTGGGTTAAGTCGGGTTCAGGGTCAAAGAGGATATCAAACAGCACCGCCCTGGCTTCACCAGCCTGTATGTGGGCAAGCAGCTCGGCGTGCCGGTCGTGATACCAACGAAAGTAGTTACCCAGCTCGTTAATACTCTGCTGATCGATGTCAATAATCAGGACCGTGTCAATGGACTCCTCCTGGAAGTCAGAGGTCCTGGCCCGGAACCGGCTGTCATAGGAGCTGAATTCATAGCCGTCCACCACTTCCTTCAGAAAGGACCACTCCGCTGAGGTTGCGCCCCAAACAAAAAGGGCTGAGAGCGCTCCCAGCCCGGACCCGATACAAAGCTGCTTCAGCTTATCCAGCATGTGCGCTGTGAATTACTCCGTTACCAGGCCCATCAGGATTACTGCCCCTGCTGCGCGTCCAGGTCCTTGTTCCAGCGAACGAACTCCAGCTCGGCATCGGTCGCCGCGTCAAACTCGAACATATGGTACTTGCCGTCCCGGCGGACATTGATCTGCATCCCCTCCACCAGGGTGATCCACTCTTCCAGGGATACCTCGTAGGGTCCCGGCACCTCTTCCGGCGGGGCGACTTCCTGCGGGGGACCGATCTTGATCTCGCCCGGCGCGCCGCCCGGCCCGGCATCCCCCTGATCGGATTCCTCCACCGCCTCGGCCCAGATCACGTCCACCTTGCCTTCATATACCAGGACGGAGCTCTCCGCCGTGTCAGCCACGGCCCGGTACTTGGTGCCCCGGATGGCCGCCACGGCCGTTGGTGCGCGTACCGCCACGTTCTTGGTTTCACCGAAAGCGGCCTTGGCGGCTACCCAGATCTGGCCCTTCGATACCGTGGCGCCAAAGTCCTTCTTCAGAGGGGTCACACTGGCCTGGGTGAGTTCCAACTCGGTCTGCTCGCCGATCCGGACTTTCCCGCCCCCGTTCAAGGTGATCTCGCAGCGGGACTTCTGCAGCGTCTTGAGTTTGTCGCCGACGAAGACTTCCTGGTTAAGGGCTACTTTCGTCCAGCCCGGATTCGGGGTAACCTGAACCTGGACCGTGCCAAGCGGAAACGTAACCCGTCCGAAGAGCTGCTTGTCCGGCCCCGACGCTCGGTCGGGGGCGGGCTTCTCCCGGGCCGAAAGCCCGCTCAGGAGCAAGGCAAAGAGTAGGACTGAAACGCGCTGATACATTACGAATCTAGAACAATTTGGCCTTCTTCGAGGCATATAGGGTAACCATCTTACCATTTAACAAGGAATACCTGCCTGCTGCCTGCCCTGTGAGATTCTTTAGATAGGTGCCGTTTGGCCTGGTCGATTGAATACCGGCGTCAGTCGAGGATGAACATCACCCGGCAATTACCGATGGCTTCGGCAAATCCATCATAACCGGCGGCCAGCTGGGCATCACTCATCGAAATAACCACGTCGGTGGCCAGGGTACCCGAAGTGCGTACTCCCTTAACGGTGAGGGGGTTGCCGGCCACCCTGGCGTCATCCCTGGCGGCCTCAATGTCTTTGTGATATCCCACTACCCCCTGGGTTACGGCAAAATCGCGGGGATATTTCCCCGGGCCGTACAGGACGGCACCAGCTTCGCTGAGAACGCGCGGCGACATGGACGGCTTCACACCCAGGCCCCGGGTATCAATGATCAGGCCGGTGATCGGCTGTCCCGCAACAGCTGGGGCCACAGCGGGAGCCGGTTCAGCGGCAGCGGGTGTTTCCATGGTTGGTGTCATCGCACCCGAAGGAGGGGGTGGCGCAGATTCGGCGGTGGGAAGTACCAGGTCCATGATGCCGCTCAGGGGTACTTCAAGGGTCACCTCAACCGACGTATCACTGAGATACTTCGCATCCCCCACTCGATTGGCACCCCTGACCATACCATCCACCTCGGTCCGGATGACATCGTTCTCCACCATGCTGTTGCGGACGGTAGTCTCCGAATTCACCCGAACTCCCTTCACTGCCTCCAACAGTCTACGGTATGCGTCCATTCTGGCGGCAGTGATCGCCCCAGCGCGTGCGGCACCTACGCTAGCAGCGTTCGGATTTACAGCACCAATCCCCGTAGCCCTTACCATTCTCTCCGAGTAATTCACCTGTCCGAATTCGTTTTCTTCCGTCACAGCTCCCGCACCCCATTGGGCCCGGACCACAGATGCACTCATCATCAGCATTAGAATTGTTACCATCATCCTAGAATACAGCATATTTCGCCTCCATAAAAATCGATGATTTGACGGACCTTTCTGCCGAGCCAACCCACCTGCTCTGTTCGCTCAGAGGGTACCTTAAAACGTCAGCCGCAGTGAGGATTGGATCTCCCTGATGATCAGCAGGGCGTCGGCGCCATTCACCTTGCCGGCCGGATCGAAGCGCCCGGTCATCATATCAGCCTTCATGATCCCCCGCTCGGCACACAAGGCCATGGCGTTATAGGCAAAGTGGCTGCTGGGCACGTCCGCGAAGCGGGAGGGGCTCTCCCCGAAGTAGCGGGTGTCAAGGGAAGCATCCCTGGTCGCCGCCACCAGGATACGCTGAACGGCCATGGCATAGTCTACCCGGGTCACGGCTTGACCGGGGGAAAAGTTGCCGGACGGGTCCACCTCGAAGACACCCAGATTGACTGCCTCCACGATCCAGGGCTCGGCCCAGTTACCCGCCACGTCCCGGGGAGTCCCCGCCTGTTCAGCAGCCGTCAGGGTGCCGGGGGGCTGGAAAGTCGCCTGCCCGGCGGGTGCAGCCAGACGCTCGAAAATCTCGGCCAGTTTGAGTTCCTCGGTGAAGAGCACCGCCAGATCGGCCCGGGTGATCTCCGGCTTGATGGCGATCTTGCGGCCCGCGTCCGTGCCCGGCCTGGCCCGGACAATCTTCTGAGACAGACCCCACATTTCATCGGCCTTGCCGGCCAGCTCACCCTTGATATTCACCACCGCGGCGAACTGGGCCCCAGCCTGCTGAAAATCAAAACCGTAGAAGTAGGCTTCCCCCAGATAGTATTCGGCGGCCTCGTTCCCCGGATCGAGCTTTAATGCGCGCTTAAAATCATCCACCGCTTCTTTCAGCCATTTCTTCGATGCCTGGCTGACAATCCAGTAACGGCCGTGCCAGATCCAAACCTCAGGATCTTTTTTGGCTAGGCCGGTGGCCTTGTCCACTGATTTTTTCCCGTTGGAGAGATCTTTCAGATACGCCTGCGTTAATCCCAGTCCGCTCCAGCCGCGGGCGAATTTCCGGTCCAGATCCACCGACCGCTGGAAAGCGGTCAGCGCTGTCTGGTAGTCGCCGTTGTCCAGGCTGCGGACACCAAGCCGGTAGTGGTATTCCGGCGTATCCAGGTCGGATTGGGAAACGGCCTTTGGCGCGCACCCGGTAAGACTATAAAGCAACCCGATAGACAGGAGTAGGATCAGTTTGGCACGCATGGTACAGACTCCTCCGCTAGAAGGTTAATAGTTGATACTATCCGTAAGTGAGCAAGAGTAAAGGTAGGTATGGAGACTACGATCTGCAAGTGTATTGCCCTCAGGCCGAGGATCGGGAAACCCCCGCTTGCTAGAAAGGGAACCACTTCCCAATACAGGCTATACATCCATGGCCGGTGACTGCCGTGTGCAGCTTGACCGTCCTACTTGGCCTGGACAGTAAGGTCAAAACCGTTGGGGGTCTCGCCGACAATAACCAAGGCGTATGTGCCGAAATCTTTTCCGTCTAACTGGTAACCCAGGTCTTCATTACTGCCGGTATACTGCACCGCCAGGGTCACCGTCCCCGCCGAGAAGCTCCGCTGATCCACAGACCGAATGCCCTCGATTTCGCTCTTCAGGGTTTCGATGATCTGCCGGCGGGTCTGGTAGGTGATCCCGGAGATTCGCAGGGTGAGGAGGCGGGCGTTGGACTGCTCCAGGCTCCAGCGCTTCACTGTCTCGGCCAGGAGGTACTCGCTGAGATTTCCGGCGGCTTCCTTCAGGGCGTTCACACCGGCGGTGGAAGCGTCAATGTGGGTGCTCCTGCCGTGAAAGGTCTCCTGGGCTATGACCTGGGCGTTGTCAGCCCGGATCACCTGGGCGCTGATATTGGCCTGACCCGAAAGGCGCGTACCGAGCATGGGATGGGTGACGGCTTTAGAACTGGCGTTGCCGAGGATGATATACTCCGCGCCGAATTCCGCCGCCACACCCGCCGCCTGAGCGGCGTCTCCCTGTATGGAGGCCACGTTGACGTTCCGCTGTTTCAGGGCCTCGCTCTGGCTGGGGCTGACGATATCAAATCCCTTCGCGCCCATGAGCCGTCCGATCTCCGTCTCGGCCACGATGGAAGTGGGATCGTCGATGTTCTGCTCGCTGAGCATTATCATGAACCGGGGATGCCTGACCCACGAGAGGAGCAGGTCCAGGGCCAGCTGGTCCTTTACCAGCTCATCGAGGATATCGGTCACCACCGCACTGATGGTCACTGTAAACAGGCCGTCAGGGCCCTGGCTGGAGGAGAGCTCCTCGTAGGTCTTGACAAAGCCGTTGGCCTTGCTCAGAATCCGGTCCTCGGCCACCACGAAATTCTTTACCAGGGTTTCGCTGGCCACTATCACGCCAACCCCTTTTTCCACGGCATCCCGCTTGGCCGCGGACAGGGCGGCGTCATGGGTCATCCCCAGGCCCTCGCCGGTGACGGTCTGGACGGTCTGGGCCGTGAGCAACGTTCCCAGCCCCAAAAGGAGTATCAGATAATGGAGGCTAATATGAAAGAATCGTGATCGAGATGACATCGTGCTAATCATGGCTTACCTATTCTCTTCCTGTGCGATTCACTTACTTACGAGTGTTCCTGCGGGTGCCCCTGGCGAGCGCCCCGGCGCTCGAGCGGGTGAAGGGAATCGAACCCTCGTAACCAGCTTGGGAAGCTGGTGTTCTACCATTGAACTACACCCGCCAATGTTGGACAAATTTACTTGACGCCTCGAAGGGAATCAAGGTTCCTTCCGGAAGCGTTAACAACAAGTTGCCCACAGGTTACCCACATATGTTGTGATCCAGGGAAAAATAGCCCTAGATATTGTGTAAGAGCGGACATTTTAGCTTGCACATCGAACCTGAACAAGCTACATTGGGTGGCGTCTTTTTACTAGTTTGTTGCTAGTTGTTTTCTAGTTGTTCGCTCGTTTCGTTTGTAGTAATTAAATAAATGTAATACCCTAGCTGTCCAAGTTCGCTTGGATTAGGTGTAGTTTTGTCTCAAAAAGGAGAGCCTCGCATGGCCGCCAAAGCAACGGAGTCGTTCCCCTTCACTGAACCTGAGCCGAGGGTCAAGGAGGAGGCCGCGTCCGTTCCTAAGGAGATGGAAGACGCGATAGCAGCGATGGCCCAGGCCTCCCTGCCGCCCAAGGCCGCCGACGAGGAACGCCCCCAGAAGTACACGCTGGATGTCTATTACCAGGACGACGAGATTGCCAAGGACGTTCTCAGGAACAAGTACCTGGCGCCGGGAGAGAAAAATTCCTGGGACCTGTGGGTCCGTCAGGCCAGGGCCATTGCCAGCGTGGAGCGGACAGACGAATTGAGGGTGGAGTGGGAGCGTAAGTACCTGCGCGTTCTGGAGGACTTCTGCTTCGTTCCCGGCGGGCGGATCATGCACGGGGCCGGGCGTGATGATATCAAGACCACCCTGAACAATTGCTACGTAGTGGCCATCAAGGAAGACGACATCCAGGCCATCTACCAGGCCGTCATCGATGAAGCCCTGACCTTCAAGTACGGCGGCGGCTGCGGCCACGACCTCTCCATCCTGCGGCCCTCAGGCTCGCCCATCATCGGTACCGGTGGTGAGTCGTGCGGCCCCATCGGGTTCATGGACCTATTCAGTACGAACACCAATACCATCGCCCAGCACGGGCGCCGGGGGGCAAACATGCAGACCCTCCGGGTCGATCACCCCGACATCGAAAAGTTCATCACCATCAAGCGCGATCTGAACAGGGTAAGGTATTCCAATATCTCCGTCCTGCTCACCCACGAGTTCATGCGTGCGGTGGAGGAGGACGCGGATTTCGACCTCCGCTGGAGCGGCGAAGTGGACCGAACGGTGCGGGCCCGGGACCTGTGGCACAAGATTATCACCGCTGCCCACGCCAGCGCCGAGCCCGGGCTCATCTTCTGGGATACCATGTGCGACTATCACAACGGGGAATATTGCAGCCCTCTTGTTTCCACCAATCCCTGCGCCGAGCAGCCCCTGCCGGATGGGGGCTGCTGCAATCTGGGGAGCCTCAACCTGGAACGCTTCGTGGATGAGGACGGCCAGTTCATGATGAAGGAGTTCAAGGAGACGGTGAGGGTGGCTACCCGCTTCCTGGACAACGTCATCGATTACAACCTGGACCGCCACGCCCTTCCCATCCAGCGCGAAAATGCCACGCAGGACCGGCGTATAGGGTTGGGCATCCTTGGCCTGGGCGACATGCTTGTCCGCAGGCATATCAACTACAACAGCGACGAGGCTCTGGCTGCCGTTGAGGACATTATGCGGAATATGCGGGACACCGCCTACGAGGCCTCCATCGCCCTGGCAGTGGAAAAGGAACCCTTTCCCAACTTCGATTGGAAAGGTTATCGCCAGAGCAAGTTCATAAAGAACCTGCCGGAAAAGATCCGCAAAAGCATCAGGGACAAGGGAATCCGGAACGTTACTATTTTAACGGTAGCGCCCACCGGCTCCGGGGCCATCGTGGCCCAGGTGACTTCCGGCATCGAGCCTATCTTTGCTACCTCCTACAAACGCCGCGTCAAGGACAACAAAGGGGACGGGGACGCGTTCCGCGAATACACCGTCTACCATCCCATCATCAAGAACCTGTTCGGCACCGACAAGGAACTGCCCGACTACGTAGTTACCGCGCACAAGATCGATCCCTATTCCCGGGTCAAGATGCAGGGCGTGATCCAGAAGTACGTGGACAGTTCCATTTCCTCTACGGTCAACCTGCCGGAAGACATCGATGTGGAGACGGTGGCGGATATTTACCTGAGAGCCTATCACGAGGGATTGAAGGGTATCACCGTCTACCGGGAGGGCTCCCGGGAGGGGATTCTGATTTCCGATCCCGACCCCGAAGGGGATCCCTTTCCGGGACATTCGGATAAGCAAGCCCGGGCAGGTGGAGATGAGGTATCGCAGGAGCAGGAGACGGCAACGGCAAGCGAGTCCCCATCTCCCGAAGGGACCCCTTTTCGGGGAAGGGATCCCTTTCCGGGACATTCGGACAGCAGGAAAAAGTCCCCGGCTGAGGACGCAAGTCTGCTCCCGAAGGGATCCATTCGGACCGGCAGTCCCCAGCTTCACCCCCGTTCGCGGCCGGAGGTCACCCACGGCGTGACACGGCGCGTCCGAACCGGTGAAGGGAACCTCTATATTACGATCAACGAGGATGAGAAGGGTTTGTGTGAGGTCTTTACCACCATCGGCAAGGCCGGAGGGATCGCCTCTACCCAGGCCGAGGCCATCAGCCGGCTCATTTCATTGACCCTGCGGTCGGGTGTGGACCCCCGGGAAATCGTGAGACAGCTCAAGGGCATCAGCGGTCCCTGCCCCACCTGGGAGAATGGCCGCCTGATCCTTTCCACGCCCGACGCCATCGGCCAGGCGTTGGATGACTACCTCGACCAGAGGCCCCGGCGCAACCCGTCTGGCCCCGACGTTCTGTCGGGGACAGGATGGGAAATCGTCGATAACAACGCCGCCCTCACCAGCGCCCCGGATCCGGACGCCGGCCGCCCGATGGATGGGGAAACTATCGAGGAAAGTACACCCAAGACCATGACTACCTGCCCCCGCTGCGGCGGCACGGTCATCCACGAGAGCGGCTGCATCAACTGTCCCGGCTGCGGCTATTCCAGGTGCTAACCCCCCTAGAGGTACAAGGGGAATAAAAAAGCGGGTTGCACAACCCGCTTTTTTTACTCCAAATAGTTTGGCTGAGGATCAGTCGTGCAGAATCTCCTGCTCTTTCGCGGCCAGCAGTTCGTCCAGGATAACGATATGTTCATCGGTGATCTCCTGGAAATTGTCCATGGCGCGGTGCAGGTTATCCTCGGAGATGTCATGGTCTTGCGCCAGTTGTTTGAGATCGTTGTTTGCGTCCCTGCGCACGTTTCGCATCGTTATCTTGCCTTCTTCTACCATCTGGTGGGCCACCTTCACCAGCTCCTTGCGGCGTTCTTCCGTCAGCTCCGGTACCGGCAATCGAATGACATTGCCGTCACTGACGGGATTGAGTCCCAGGTCCGCCAGTTGAATGGCCTTTACTATATTGCCGATCTGGCTTTTGTCATACGGTTCTACCACCAGCAGGCGGGGCTCCGGGGCGGATATATTGGCCAGGGTCTTCAGGGGCTGGTGGCTGCCGTAGTATTCAACCTTTACATGGTCCACCATCCTGGGGTTGGCCCGCCCGGTGCGCAGGGTGGCCAGCTCCTGGCGTACGTGCTCGACCGCCTGCTCCATGCGATCTTTTGAGTTGGCGTGCAGTTCGTTGATCATGACGCTTCCCCCGTAACTAAGGTCCCGATCTGGTCACCGGTCGCGGCCTTTAGCAGGTTGCCGTCCTGCTGAATGTTAAAGACCACGATGGGTAGCTGGTTTTCCATGCATAAGGTAACTGCGGTAAGGTCCATGACCCGCAATTTTTTTTCAATCACCTCTTCAAAGGTAAGCCGGTGGAACTTTTTTGCCTGGGGATTAGTGGCGGGATCATCATCAAAGACGCCGTCTACTTTGGTGCCTTTCAGGATCAGGTTCGCGCCGATTTCGATGCCCCGCAGCACCGCCGCTGTATCGGTGGTGAAATAGGGATTGCCGGTTCCCCCGGCGCAGATGACCACCCGTCCCTTTTCCAGGTGCCGGACGGCGCGCCGCCGGATATACGGTTCGGCTAACTGGATGATGGAAATGGCTGATAGAACCCTCGTATCCAGCCCGATCCCTTCAAGCGCGTTCTGAAAGGCCACCGAATTCATTATGGTGCCCAACATGCCGAGGTAATCCCCCGAAACCCTGTCGAGCCCGCCAGCCTCCATCGATAGACCCCGAAAAAAATTGCCGCCGCCAATGACGATGCCCACCTGAAGCCCCCTGTCAACGACGGACTTAACCTGGCGGGCGAGATTACCGACGATCGTCGGTTCAATACCGTACCACTGCTTGCCAGCAAGGATTTCACCGCTTATCTTCAGGAGGATGCGGCGGTACGGTAACTCAGCCATAGGAGGGAAGAGAACGAATCAGGCGCTGTCACTGACGGCGGAACCCATTTCTCCCAGCTGGAAGCGGGTGAAGCGGGTGATGGCAATGTTCTCGCCAAGGCCGGCGACGGTCTCCTTCAAATAGGCCCCGATGGTCTTCTGGGGATCCTTGACGAATGCCTGTTCCAGAAGCACGTTACCTGCGAAGAACTTATCCAATCGCCCCTTGGCGATCTTTTCCAGGATGTTGTCCGGTTTCCCTGATTGACGGGCCTGTTCGAGATAGATCTTTTTCTCATGATCCAAAACCGCCTGCGGCATGTCATCACGGTGGACAACCATAGGTGCTAAAGCAGCGATATGCATGGCTATGTCATTGACAAACTGCTTAAAGCCATCGGTTCTGGCAACGAAGTCGGTCTCACACTTCACCTCCAGGAGGACGCCCAGCTTCGAGCCTGGATGGATATAGGAGGCCACGACGCCCTCACTGGTATCGCGGATTGCCTTCTGTTCCGCCCGGGCAATTCCGGCCGTGCGCAGATAATCGACGGCTTTTTTCAGATCGCCGTTGGTTTCCTCCAGGGCCCGTTTGCAATCCATCATGCCGGCCCCCGTTTTCAGTCGAAGCTCCTTGACAAGGCTTGCCGATATCACGCTTTTTCCTCTCCCCCCTTCACTTCCTCTACGGCTTTGTCCTCCGATGCGGTTTCATCGTCCTTTGAGGCGGCTTTCTTGCCCTTCGAGGCGGCTTCCTTATCCTTTAAGGCGGCCTTCTTGCCCTTCTGAGCGGCCTCTTTGTCCTCCGAGACAGCCTCCTCATCCTTTAAGGCGGCTTCCTCAGCGGCTTTATCGGCTTCGGCCTTGGTCTCCTCTTCGACTTCGAAGGACTGGCCGCCTCGAGCGGCAACAATGGCAGTGGTAAGGGCCTCCGTGATCAACTGAATGGTACGGAGGGAATCATCATTGGCAGGTATAGGGTAATCTACCAGGATTGGGTCAGTGTTACTGTCTACGATCGCAATGACGGGGATTTCCAGACGCTGAGCCTCCCTGATGGCTGTAGCTTCATACTGGCTGTCCACGACGTAGACAACATCGGGGAGCTGCTTCATGTCCTTGATACCCCGGTGCTGATCGGCCAGGCGAATCCGCTCACGTTCCAGACGCAGGATTTCTTTCTTAGTCAAGGTCTGGTAGAGGGTATCGGCATCCTTTTCCAACTGCTGCAGTCGTTTAATACTGCGTTTGATGGTGGCAAAGTTGGTGAGGGTACCCCCCAGCCAGCGCTCCACTACGTAGTACATGCCGCAGCGGTCGGCTTCTCGCTGTAGAATATCCTTGGCCTGCTTCTTGGTGCCAATAAACAGGACGGTACCACCCTCCCGGACAATCTTGGTAACTATATCGATGGCGTAATGCAAACATTGTATGGTTTGCTGAATATCGATGATGTGGATGCCGTTTTTTTCCATATAGATGTACGGCTTGTAATGGGGGTGCCAGCGGCTGGTGAGGTGCCCGAAGTGGGCACCGGCGCTGATCAGGTTTTCAACCGTTACCTGGGATGATAAGGTCATACTCTCCCTTAAAGGTAATCCGTTTAACGTTTCGAGAATTGGAACCGCTTCCTGGCGCCCGGCTGTCCGTACTTCTTGCGTTCCACTTCCCGGGCGTCACGAGTCAGGAAGCCGCCCTGCTTGAGGGTCAGGCGAAAGTCCTCGTTTACTTTCTCCAACGCGCGGGCAATGGCCAAGCGTACGGCACCCGCCTGACCGGAAAGCCCTCCTCCGCGTACATTGGCCTTGATATCATATTGGCCTGCCACGCCCACGGCCTCCAGCGGCTCCATCAGGAGCTTCTTATGGATCTCGCGGTGGAAATAGTCGTCGAATTCACGCTTGTTAATCACAATGTTGCCCTTGCCACTTTCCAGCTGCACCCGGGCAACCGCAGACTTGCGTCTGCCTATAGTCCGCGCAATAACTTTCGTCATAAGCTGCTTACGTATCCAGAGGTTGGGGTAGTTGTGCCTGGTGGGGATGGTCGGGGCCAGCGTAAACTTTCAGGTGTTTGAGCATCTTGCGCCCTAAGCGGTTATGGGGCAGCATCCCCCGCACGGCATTCCTGATGATCCGTTCGGGGTACTTTTTGCGCATGGTCTCCAGAGTCTTGGTTTTCTGGCCGCCAGGGAAACCACTGTGATGCCAGTAGACCTTTTTAGTCTCCTTGGCCCCGGTGGCAACGACTTTTTCGGCATTAGTTACCACTACGCAATCGCCCATATCCAGATGGGGAGAAAAGGTCGGCTTGTGCTTGCCGCGCAGTACGGCAGCGATACGGGCTGCCAGGCGTCCCAGCACTTGCCCTTCGGCATCCACCAGATACCAGTCCTTTTTAATGCCTTCCGCTTTGAGTGAGAATGTTCTCATAAATCCATAATTATTAATTGCGCAAAATTATTTGTACTTTGATATGAAGATCAAGGCTTTTCAGGGCCGCATTTGTCGAGCTCATAAACATGGTTTAACCATCCAGGCAGCAATTCAGCCTGGTCTTGCCAGCGTTGCAACAGGGCGGGAGAGCTGGATCAATAACCCCGTATGTCCATATCCTCCGGCAGGTTTCCTAGCCCTTCTTCCAGACGGTTCCGGCGGGAGTATCCTCCAGCACGATGCCCCGGGCCAGCAGCTCCTCCCGGATGGCATCGGCACGAGCCCAATCCCTGGCTTTCCTGGCCCGATCCCGCTCCTCGATCAGGGCCTTGACGCCTTCGTCTGCCTCCAAATCCAGGTTGAAGTAGATAACCCCCAGAATATCATCGTAGCGGCGCAGGGCTTTCAGGCTCATCCGGGCCGCCTCATGGGAGAGATTGTGCTCGTCCATGCGACCAAACAGCTCCTTCGCCCAGCCGAAGATGGCTCCCAGGGCACCGGCGATGTTGAGATCATCGTCCAGGGCCGCTTCTACCGCCCCGTGGGGGGGCTCGGGCTGAGCACCAGTTTGCGAGGGAGGCACCTCTTCCAGGCGCCGGCTCAGCTCCCGCAGGCGGTTAACCGCCTGCTGAGACTCACGCACCCTGGGAAAGCTAAAGTTGAGCTTCTGCCGGTAGTGGGTGGCGAGCAGTGTATAGCGTACTGCCTCCGGAGAGCACTTCTTGTCAAGCACATCCCGCAGGGTATAAATATTGCCCAGGGACTTGCTCATCTTCTGGCCCTCCACGATGAGGTGCTCGCTGTGGAGCCACAGGTTTACAAAGGGTGTGTCGAGCAGGCACTGGCTCTGGGCAATCTCGTTCTCATGGTGAGGGAATATATTGTCCACCCCGCCGCAGTGGATGTCGAAGTGCTTGCCCAGAGAGTGAGTAGACATGATGCTGCACTCAATATGCCACCCGGGGCGGCCCTCACCCCACGGGGAGGGCCAGGCATAATCGCCGTCGGTGGGTTTGTGGGCTTTCCACAGGGCGAAATCCCGGGCCTCGCCCTTCTCATAATCGTCATCGGCCACCCGCTCACCCGACCTGAGCTGCTGCGGATCCAGGCGGGCCAGACGGCCATATTCGGGAAAGGAGGATATATCAAAGAACACCGAGCCTTCATCGGTCCGGTAGGCGTGGTCCTTTTCAAGCAGCACTTTTATAGCCTCCACCATCTGCGGAACGAACTCGGTGGCCCGGGGCAGGTGGTCAGCGGGCAGGATGTTGAGCGTCCTGAGGTCCTCCAGGAAAAGCTGGCTATAGTGCTCGGCCAGCTCCGCCAGGGGCTGCCCCTCGGCGATGGCGCGGCCGATGGTCTTATCATCCACGTCGGTTATATTCATGACGTGGCTCACCCGGTAGCCTTTATAGAGGAGATAGCGCTTGAGCAGGTCCTCGAACATGAAGGTCCGCAGGTTCCCGATATGGGCCGTGTCGTAGACCGTGGGGCCGCAGGTGTACAGGCGCACTTCCCCGGCATGGATGGGCTCGAAGGTCTCCAATTGGCGGCTGAGAGTGTTGATGAACTTCAGGGCCATTTACCTCGATCCCTGATTCGGCAGCACCAGCTTGACAATGCGGTCAATCAGTTCGGTGAAACTTATCCCCACGGCCTTGGCCGCCATGGGCACCAGGCTGTGGGAGGTCATACCGGGGAGGGTGTTGAGCTCCAGGCAGAAAAACTGTCCATCAGGATTCAGGCGGAAGTCAACGCGGGCGTAATGGCGGCAGCCCAGCTCCTCATACAGCCGGCGGGCTGCGTCCTGGATGGCCACAGTGATATCCAGGGGCAGGTCAGCGGGCACAACATAGGTACTCATGCCGTCGGTGTACTTGCACTCGTAGTCGTATGACTGATGCCTGGGGATGATTTCCACAACGGGTAAGGGTCGTTGTTTCAGGATCGCAGCGGTGAGTTCCCGTCCCGGAATGTAGGTCTCCACCAATACCCGGGGACCGAACTCCCGGGCCAGCAGCAGGGCCTCGTCCAGGTCGGTGGGGACCTCGACATGAGAGAAGCCTACCGTGCTTCCCTCGTGGTTGGGCTTGACCACTACCGGGTAGGGATGTTCTTCCAGAAACGTCACGAGGGCGGGATAATTCGCGCCGTGGGGAATAAAAGCATCGTCGTCCAGCGTCAGGCTTACCCAGGGGGCCGTGGGTATGCCAGCCTCCACCATCCGCTCCTTGCAGGCGTGCTTATCCATAGCGAGGCGGGAGGCTTGAGGGCGGGAGCCCGTGTATATGATTCCAGCTTTATCGAAGGTCGCCTGAACGGTGCCGTCTTCCCCATCACCGCCGTGCAGGGCATTGAAGACCAGGTCAAAGCCCCGGAGGGCCACGGTGGTAGCGGCGAGGTCCCCCTCGTAAACGATGGGGACCGCTTCATAACCCAGGGTATGGAGCGCGTCCAGCACCCGCCGGCCGGACTCCATGGAAACATCACGCTCCGAATTGGTCCCTCCCAGGAGGACAGCGATGGTCAAGCTGTTGGAGGAGCGAGGCATATCAGGTGAGATGTCCGCGCAAACCGGCCACAGTGTCCAGCACCATCGCTGGCGGCTCGGGCAGCTGGTCGCGGGTGGCACGGCCCCGGCCGGTCAGCACCAGCGCAAAGGCCGTACCCGCTCTTTGAGCAGCGCCGTAATCGGCCAGGGAATCGCCGATCACGAGGCACGCTTCAGGCGAGACTTTATGTTCTGACATAGCCTGCTGGAGCAGGCCGGGTTCAGGCTTGCGGCACCGGCAGCCGTCATCGGGATGGTGGGGGCAGATGTAGAAGCGGGGTGTTACCCCCCACTCCCGGCAAAACCGCTCGTGCAGGGCCTGTAACTCTTCCATGCTCCAGTACCCCCTGGCTATACCGCTCTGGTTGGTTACCACCGCCAGAGGATAACCCTCCGAATGCAGGTCTTTGAGCGTGGCGCCGGTGAAGGGATAGGGGGGCAGAGCTGACAGGTCCCGGTGGCAGGTCCGCTCTTCATAGGTGAGGGTGCCGTCCCGGTCGAACAGCAGCAGCTGATAGGAACTCACCGGTCACTCCCCGGTTCCGGTTTCAATGACTGGACCTGTACATCCTGCAGGCGCAGGTGGGACTTAAAGTAGAATATCGCTCCGATGATTGTACTCGGAATATAGCCGATGGCATGAAGCACCACTGCCATAGCCTGGGCGTCGGCCAGGTTAATCGAGAACATGCTTACACAGACCATGATCACAGCGGCATGGAACGTACCCACAAATCCCGGGGCGGCAGGTATCCCCAGCACCAGGGTTGTAGCCACCAGGATCAGGTAGGACTGAACCAGCGACAATCCCAAGCCCATGGCGTATTGCGTGATATGAATGTTCGCCAGATACAGAAACCAGATAACAACAGTAGTCAGGAAAATGGTCAGGAAGTGTTTCCGCCCCCGCTGCAGGCTGGCAAAGCCCAGTTGCAGGTCGTCCAGGAAGCGCTTCAGCCGGCCCCTGACGAAAGGGATCCCTCCGTCACGTCGCACCAGCCAGACAGTTACCAAGCCAAGCACCAGACAAACAGCCACTGTCCACAGGACCAGTTGCATGAGCCGTTCCGGCAACGCACCCATAAAGGGTAAAAACACCAGAAGCGTCAGGGCAGCTAAGACATCCACCACCCGCTCGACAATAACGGTACCGAACATTTGAGTCAACGGCGCCCGGGCCTGCCGGGCAATGAAATGGGCGCGCAGTAGCTCCCCTAATCGGAAGGGAAGGGCGTTGTTACCGAAATAGCCCACCATGGTGGCTTCGGTGGTCAGGCGTACGGAGACTTCCTTTACGGGTTCTATGAATATACGCCAGCGTACTCCCCGCAGTGGATTTGATGCCAGGAGGACCAGCGCGGAGACAATGATCCATACAAAATTCGCCTGAGCCAGCGCCTCCCGGAAGGCCTGCCAGTCCAGGCTCCTGAAAGCCCACCACAAGGCTGCAAGGCTGATTATCAGGCCAATGATGAGTCGCTTCATGTAATGCTCTGCTACCTCAAGTCCAGGCGCTGGCCGGGCAAGTCCTCCAGAGTAATGAAGGAATCCGGATTCGTGTTGTTCCACGACTCAGGTACACCCAGCCGCACAAGGTGCTGCCACTCCAGCTCCTCACGCAGTTGAATCTCACGAATGATCCAGGCGGACGTATCTATTCTCACCACACTGAACCACCACGGCTCCTCGTGGCGCAGTTCCCAACGTACTATGCCTTCATGGGAAGGCTCGGCCAGGGTCGTGACCGTTCCCGGCGGCAGGTCACCGTGGAGCAATCGCACCCACAGGTTCATATCCGTCCAGCGCAGCGAGTCGATGACGGTCTGGTGGGTGTTCCGATCATGCAGGTAGAGAGAGCTGCCATCGCTGCCATATACCTTATCCCACAGTTCCAGCCGGAAAACGCCGGGGCCAATCAGTACCAGCGTACCGGTTGTGTCCTGCCGGAAACTGCCGCTCGTCAGGGTATAATGATAGTTCACCTTCATGGGCGTCCTTGCCAGAAAGGCATCCACCATCCTATGAAACGGCTCTCCCTGTTGCCCGTGGGCCGCGGGAGCCAGAAACAGCCCCACAGCAAGCAGTAGTGGTGACCTGATCACCGGTAGGGGCCTGGCCGCCTGGCCGATCCCAATCGTCGGCGGTCGTAATTGTCCTTCAGCACCTCCCGGCACCAATCCAGGTTAGTGACATACCAGGTGACGGTTTTGGTCAGGCCGGTACGGAGGCTTTCCCTGGGGGACCAGCCCAGTTCCCGCTGGATTTTCCCGGTGTCAATGGCATAGCGCCGGTCGTGGCCGGGCCGGTCGGGGACAAACTCGATGAGGGCGGTGTAGTCAACGTCGGTGCGGTAATCGGCCTGTCCGGCTGCGTTAGCCAGACGGGTGTGCTCCTGGACAAGGTCGGCCTGATCCTTCAGACATTGGAATAGAGTATGGAGGAGGTCCAGGTTGGTCATCTCACTGCGGCCGCCCACGTTGTATGTCTCTCCCGGTTGACCGTGCGCCAGCACCTGGAGAATGGCCTCGCAGTGGTCCTCCACGTAGAGCCAGTCCCGGACATTCAGGCCGTCGCCGTAGACGGGAATGGATTTCCCCTCCAGGGCGTTCATAAGCGCCAGGGGGATCAGCTTTTCGGGAAACTGGTACGGCCCGTAGTTGTTGGAGCAGTTGGTGATGGTGGCAGGCAGCTGGTGGGTCCGGCGGTAAGCCCGCACCAGGTGGTCCGAGGCGGCTTTGGAGGCGGCGTAGGGCGAGTTGGGGGCGTAGGGCGTCTGCTCGCTGAAATAGCCGGTGGCCCCCAAGCTGCCGTAGACCTCATCCGTAGAGACATGGTGAAAGCGGAACGATCTGGCCTCATCCCCTGAGAGATCCTGCCAGTAGGTCAGGGTCTCATCCATAAGGACATAGGTGCCCACAATATTGGTTTCAATGAAATCGTGGGCCGACTCAATACTCCGGTCCACGTGGGATTCGGCGGCGAAGTTCACTACGTAGGTAGGCCGGAATTCCCCCAGGAGCCGGCGCACCAGGTCCCGGTCACCGATGTCCCCCTGGACGAAGCGGTAGGCCGGGTGTCCCTCCCAGGGGCGCAGGGTGGCCCGGTGACCGGCGTAAGTGAGCTTGTCCAGCACCAGGACCTCACCCAGCTGCTCACCCAGCGCTTTGGCGACGAAGTTCCCGCCGATGAAGCCGGCGCCGCCGGTGACCAGAAATCTTTTCTCAGAAGCTGTCATTTAATTAACCACAGAGAACACAGAGCACACAGAGATAAGAAAATTGATCATATCAACAGAGTCTTAACTTACTGTGTAGATTAATTAATATTCCCAAATGAAAAAATATTCTCCGGGTTCTCAGTGCTCCTTCGGGAAGCCTCAGGACATGCCTCTGTGGTGATTCTTTATTTAAGCTCCGGTGCGCCGGGCCCGCAGCTCTTCCAGATAGCTTTGATCCACCAGGACATCCCGGGCC
>CAZULW010000029.1:0-26496 GCA_964621455.1 uncultured bacterium | reverse complement strand
GGGAGGGAAAACAAGGGTGGGTTAGAAACCGGGCCGTTTCATTTTGCACTTTTCATTTTGCATTTTGCATTTTGCATTTTTTTGCATTTCCCCTACGGGCTCACCTCCTCCGTCGGTGAAGGTGAACCTTTTGATAGGTTTTAGCTATCCATTCGCGGGCCTTCAGTGGGGCTTATGAGGGGCTTTTGAGGGGCTATCGTGGGGTGTTTCAGGTGCAATCGTGAACCCAAAGCTGTGCCGGTTTGGCTTGCTGCCTACTGTTTACCCGGCGTAGGCGTAAGCCGTAGACGGGCCTCTGCCACTGCCTCTGCCCCTGCCAACTGCCACTGCCCCTAGCCTACAGCCCCCGCAGCGACCCGCCCCCGCCCCCAGACTGGAACCGCGGGCGCGCAAACAGTCTCGAGGGGCCGCCTGGCGGTGGAAAGCTAAAGCGAGGCCAGAATACCCCCGTCCACGTAGATGATCTGGCCATTGACAAAGTCGGACGCTTTGGCAGCCAGGTAACAGGCCGTGCCGACCAGTTCTTCGGGCCGGCCCCAGCGTCCGGCGGGGGTCCGCGCTTTGAGCCAGCTGTCAAATTCGGGGTCGTCGGCCAGGACCTGCGTCATTTCGGTGATAAAATAGCCCGGCCCGATGCCGTTCACCTGGATGTTGTATCTTCCCCAATCGACGGCCATGGCTTTAGTGAGCATCTTGGCCCCGCCCTTGGCGGCCGCATAGGGCCCCACCGTTACCCGCCCCACTTCGCTCATAAGGGAACAGATATTGATGATCTTGCCGGCCCGGCGCTCGATCATGCCGGGGACCACCTGCTTGCTGGTCAGAAAGATGCCCGTCAGGTTGATATCCAGCACCTCCTGCCAGGTCGCCTGATCGATGCTCTCCAGGGAGCCGCGCCGTTGAATGCCGGCGTTGTTCACCAGGATGTCAATGGGGCCGATCTCGTTCTGTATTCTGGACACCCGTTCCCGGATCTGCTCTTCGTTCCGCACGTCAAACGGGCTGGCATGGGCTGCCAGCCCCTCTCCCTGCAGCGCGGCGACCGCCTGCTCCAGTTTCTGCTCATTGCGGCCGTTCAGGATCAACCGGGCGCCGGCCTGCCCCAGCCCTCTGGCGACGGTGAAACCCAGCCCCTGGCTGGAACCGGTGATGAGGGCGGTCTTGCCTGTCAGATCAAATAAGCTCTGCGCCATTACTTTTCTCCCGTTAATGCAAACATCGCCGATTAGCCAGATGAGACGATGAATGCGATGCACATGCGGTTATCTGAACTTATCTATCATATCCTGAACACCGGGGAAGGTTTTCATCAGGTAGCGGTATTCATCTTTGAAATATTGCACCAGCGAGCGCTGGTATTTGCCGACGATAATGGTGAAGATATATTCCTCGTGCCCCGGTGAGGTTACCGTGGGATGATACCCTTTATCCAGCAGAAAGGTATCACCGTTGCCGGTCATGAATGCCCGGGACGAACCGTCAGGCAGTAAGACAAACTGGCCCCCGAAACCGTTTTCGGGGTGGAACCGGTAATGGTACAGCTCTTCAAACTCTGTCTCCTCCCTGCCCCGTTCCTCATCATGCTTGTGGGGCGGGTAGCCGGACCAGCAGCCGCCGTCGGCGTAGAGCTCGCTGACGAGGAGGTTCCCCGCCCGGCCCACGGCGTTTTGACCGAGGATATGAAAAATTCGCCGATGGGTCTTGGTCTCATCGGAGCCAACGTCCACCATGCTGACCTCTTCCGGCGGGATCCGGAAAGGCTTATATTTCTTATCACACAGCCCCCCGGCCACCGCAATTTCAGTGCCGTCCCGGTTGGCGACGAGCCTGACCTGCGCCCCCGTTGCGGCATAGACCGAGTCGGCCTTCCCAGACCAGATGTCCCGGCGTTGACCCACTCCTTCAAATCCGGTTCCGTTGACGGTTATGTCACAACTGCCCGACAGGACGACATATGCCGTTTCATACCGGTCAATTTGGTTGGTGATGTCCTGCCCCTTCTCGAGTCGGATCAGGTCGAAATACGTGAGTGACAGGGTATCATCATTCTCGTCAACAATTGGTCGATTCTTGTTGTCGAAGCTGCGGATGATCTTGGCCATGACCTCACCTCAATTACTTAGTCGTCCCTGAAAAAGTCCCTTATCATGCAAAACGAGCCAGATAGGGTCGATAAGTAATCGACCACCAGGCCAAACGGACTGATTCGCCGAGATATTTCTTCAAAATAAATAGGACAAAAGAGAAAGCCATCAGCAGCTTCCTCATATTAGCACCACAACCGCTCAAAAGGGCATTGATCCGCTCACCTTCTTTGCCTTTTCCGAATGGATCCCTTCGGGAGAGGTCAGCGCCTCTAGGATCCCCGTGCGACTCGCCGTAGCGGCTACGCCGAGGCCGGCTACGCCTGGCCTTCCCGTATCTGTGTACGGCCAGGGTTGGGCAACCTGTCCGGTCAGGATGCCCACAGGGGTACGCTCAGAGTAGGCGGGGCTCTGCGTTTATGGTTATGGGGAGCTGGCTGGGGGCCCCGCCATCAGTCCCGGGGCGGGTGCGCCATATCGCTGAACCAGTTCCACAGGTCGTCCAGCTCGCGGGCGTGGTCCTTTTTCAGCTGATCCATAAAGCGGGCGTTTTCGATGGCAACGCCACCCTGTTCGGCCAGGGCGGTTACAAACTCCACCTCGTCCTCGCTGAAGGCCCGGACCTTGCCGTCATACAGGCGCAGCACGCCGATGATCTCCTCCTTGAAAATGACGGGTATGGAGAGCAGTGCCTTGATGCCCTCCTTGCGGCAGGCTTCGGGGTACTGCAGCTGATCGTCGTGTTCGATATTGGGAATGACGATCGGTTTTCCGGTGGTGAGGGCGCGGGGTATACTCCTGTCGGCGTAAATGGGCCCCTTTTCCAGGAAGTCCTGGCTCAGGTTCAGATGGGTAACGATTTCCAGGCGGTTGTGGTGCTTGTCCCAGAGGCTGAAAAGCCCGGCCTTCAAGTCCAGTACCTCTACCGCATTGGCCACGATCAGGTCCAGCACCTCCTGGAGGTCCAGGGTGGAGCTGATGGCCTGGGCTACGTTTACGAAGGCCTTGAAATAATGACGTTCGATGTCTTTCATCGTCACCTCCCGGTTCTGGGAACCGTTACTTTGTGAAAGGTTGCTGCCGGTCAAGCCGCCGCTACACTGCGTTACCCGGCTACACTACGTTACGCCGGACGAGCGCGGGGCAGGCCTTGGTGCCCCTTCGCCTGGCTCAGGGCGAGCCACCGCTACATCCGCCGACTGGCGGATTACGCGGGGTGAACTTTGGCTTTCGCCTTTATCCGCCGGACGCTGTTGCTGCTGCACTTGGGGCAGGCCCGCTCCAGGGGCACCTTCTTATCATACGGTGCTTTGAATTCGTGTCCGCAACGCAGACACCTGAAGGGCGCTTCTTCCATATTTGTCTTCCTTTGCTAGGCCCCGCTACACTTGCGTTACGCGGGGTAAACCGCGGCCGGCGCTTCTTTCGCGGTCTTCAGCTTTGACTCCTTGGCTTTCTTTTTGGCCTCGGCCTTAAGCCGGATCTCCTTGAGTACTTCCCTGGTGTGAGCCACCTCCTCCTCGGTCACCTGCTGCCGCATCTCTTCCAGCTCCTTCATGGTCCTGGCCCACTTCTTGCCCTCCGCCGCGCTGATCCACTCCAGCTGCAGCCGCTCCGGCCGGATGCCCAGCTTCTCCAGGTCGTCCCACAGCTTCTCCACCCGCTTCTGGGTCCAGCGGTTGGCGTCGATATAATGGCAGTCGACGAAGTGGCAGCCTGACACCAGCACTATGGGCGCCCCCTGCTCGAAGGCGTACAGGATGAACGCGGCATCCACCCGGCCACTGCACATGGTCTTTATGATCCGCTGAGTGGTAGGGTACTGCATCCGGGACAGCCCCGCCAGGTCCGCACCGGCGTATGAGCACCAGTTACAGGCGAACACCACGATCTTCTCCATAGGGTCCTGCTCAAGGATGGTGTCGATCATCACCGTAATCTGGGCGTCCTCGAAGTGCTTCATAAGGATGGCGTCGAAGTTGCACTCGGCCGCGCAGGTTCCGCAGCCCTTGCAGACCGCCTCGATTATCTCCACGGGGGTCTTGGTCTTGGCATCCCCGCCGGTGATGGCGTTGAACGGGCAGACCCTGACGCATATACCACAGCCGGTGCACATGTCTGGCACCAGCTCGGAGGTGATAGCCTCGACGCTGATCTGGCCGGCGTTCAACAAAATCTCGGCCCTTGCCGCCGCCGCGCTGGCCTGGGTGACGCTGTCCTTGACGTCCTTGGGGGACTCCACGCACCCGGCGAAATAGACCCCCCCGGTGGGCGCGTCCACCGGCTTCAGCTTGGGGTGCGATTCCATGAAGAAGCCGTCTTCCGTGCGTGACAGGGAGAGCAGCTTCCTGACGGCCTCGCTGTCGTTGCGGGGGATCACGCCGGTGGACAGCACGACCATGTCAAACTCGTAATCTTCAATGACGCCGGTGGCCGTATTTTCCACAGTCAGGGCAATATCCCTGGTTTTGGGGTCTTCAAAGACCTCACCGGGGAGACCACGGATGTACTGGACTCCCGCCTGCTTGCTGCGCTGAAAGAGGTCCTCAAATCCCTTCCCAAAGGCCCGGATGTCAATGTAGAACACCTTGATATCGGTATCCGGGTAGTGATCCTTCAGCAGCAGGCTGTCCTTGATGGTATTCATGCAGCAGATGTTGCTGCAATAGGGATTCCCTTTCCCGTTCCGGGTCCGCGAGCCCACGCACTGGATGAATCCGATCCGTCGGGGTGTTTCCCTGTCTGTGGGCCGGATAAAGTGCCCCTCGGTGGGACCGCCAGCAGAGATGAGCCGCTCGAACTCCATACTGGTAATCACGTTTTCGTAGTGGGTATAGCCGTACTCATCCATTTCGGTGGGGTCGTACACCTCCATGCCGGTGGCAACGATAATGGCCCCCACATCGAACTCGACCAGCTGGTCCTTCATGTCGAAGTCGATGCACTGCTTCTCGCACACGTCGGCGCATTTGCCGCAGGCGATGGGGTTATGGCCCAGGCAGTTTTGGTCGTTCAGAATATAGACGGAAGGGACCGCCTGAGGGAAGGGCATGTAGATTGCCTTGCGGGAGGAAAATCCCTGCTGGAACTCATCGGCGGCCACCACCGGGCACACCTTCTCGCATTCGCCGCAGGCGTTGCACTCTGCTTCATCCACGAACCGGGCCTTCTTCCGCGCCGTGACGTGGAAGTTGCCGATGTAGCCAGAGATATTCTCTATTTCGCTGTAGGTCAGGAGGTTAATGCGGGGATGTCGACCGACATCCATCATCTTAGGACCGAGTATTCATATGGAACAATCCATGGTGGGATAGGTCTTGTCCAGCGCGGCCATGATCCCACCTATGGATGCCTCCTTTTCTACCAGATGGACGTGATACCCGGCGTCCGCCAGATCGAGGGATGCCTGAATGCCGGCAACACCGCCCCCGATGACCAGCACGTCCTTGAGCACGGGCAGCTCCGACTCGATCCTGGGTTGGAGCAGCCGGGCCCGGGCCACGGCGATTTTAACGATGTCCTTGGCCTTCTCCGTGGCGCCGTCCCGGTCGTTCAGATGAGCCCAGCTGCAGTGCTCACGGATGTTGGCCATCTCCATTAGGTAGGGGTTCAACCCGGCATCCGAAACGCACTGGCGAAAAGTCGGCTCGTGCATGCGCGGGGTGCACGAGGCCACCACCACCCGGTTCAGGTTGTGCTCCTTGATATGCTTCTTGATCTCCTGCTGACCCGGCTCGGCGCAGGTGTACTTGTTAAGGACCGCACAAGCCACATCGGGTAAGGTCTCCGCGAACTCTCGCACCGCTTCGCAGTCCAGCGATCCGGCAATGTTGCTGCCGCACTCGCAGACAAACACCCCTATTCTTAATGCTTCGTCAGCCATTGACTTCTCCTGTCTGTTTGCGTCTTGGTTTCAATTCTTATCCCATCCTCTCCAGCGTGATGGCCGCGATGTCGCGAATTCTAATGCCGTATTTATCACTCACCGCCTGGTCCTTCATGGTGCAGGTCAGGTGTATCTGGCACTTGGGGCAGGCCACGGCCAGTACCTCGGCGCCGGTATCATGGGCCTGCTTCAACCGCTCGATCTGGATCGCCTTGGATGTAGTGTCGCAGTTCATCCAGGCACTCACACCGCAGCAGAGAGACCTTTTCCCCGTTTCCTTCATATCGTGAAGATGCCCGGCGCCCTCCGCCGGCTGCGCCGCATTGTTCTGCAGGACGCGGCGGGGTTCGTCATATATCCCCAGGTGCCGGCCAAGGCGGCAGGGGTCCTGATAAGTGATCTCGTCATCTGATTCTGCCAGCTCCAGCTCGCCCGCGGCCAGCTTTTCGGCCAGGAACTGGCTCATGTGCTTCAGTTCCGCCTTGACACTAAAGCCATGCTCCGGATAGAGTTTTTTAAATGCACTTAGACATTCAGCACAGGAAAACAGAATGGTATTAACACCTGTTTGCTCAATCTCCGAAATATTCTGATTGGCTAATTTTTTAAAGTTCTCAACGTCACCGTTCCACAAAAGATCGTGACCACAACACCGTTCATTTGGTAGAAGGACCGGTGAGATTCCTAACTTGTTCAAAATTTTTATGCTACTCTTTGCTGCATCCAGAGTGGAAAGTTCGAGGTCAGTAAAAAATGCATCAAAGTAGGGAGCACATCCCACGAAATAAAGAAGGTCACCTCTTCTTGAAGTCTTGAGATCATTCGACAACCAGGCCAGGCGATTCTGTTGCAGATTATCAGATGTCATTATTCTCGAAAGGGATTGAAGAGCACCAGAGTGGGAACATTTTCCATTAAAACCTGATCGGCTTGCTCCCTCTCTGAGAAACTGCATGAGTTCAGTGTAGTGAATATTAGCTGGACAATATTCGTCGCACTTCTTGCACGTTAGACAGCTCCAGAGGTCATAGTCATAGAAAAGGGATTCGTATTTCTGACGTATCGCTTTTGTCAACAAGATTCTAGGTGAGTATTGTTTATCCATAGTGCTGTTCCGGCGGAAAAGAGATACAGGACAGATGCTTGTGCATTTGCCACATTCCAGGCATGCATAGGCGTTCGTTCTCTTTACTTTTTCTCGCAATTCACTATTCATTACTGCCGTCTCACCGTTTTCAAATTCATGACTTTGTTTCAGCGTAGATTGGGGTGGGAACAGATGGTTCTGATTGATTAATAATTTCCACAAAATCTTCTAGTATTTCACAAAAATCTTTCACATCTACGGGATTGATGTAGACCATTCGATATCTTGACTTCTCAATTCCCAGTAGACCAAGGAGATTCTGTGTATCAAGAGAAACTGCTGCACAGTTTGTGTTACCGTTCTGGTAATGACAATCGCCTTCTTCACAGGCGCATACGAGAACACCATCAGCTCCGAGAGCGAATGCGTAGAGAATAATTCCTGTAGAGATCCTGCCAGCGCATGGAATGCGGATAGGAATCACCTCCCCTGGAAGGCTTCTCCTTCGAGCACCTGCCAGGTCATAGGCAGCATATCCGCTCCAGTCACACAGAAACGTAATTATTTTAGACTTGGATAAATATCTATCGGAAAGTGCGGCTTCGATCGCACTGTAGTATGTTTTGTCTTCAAGATTCCCGATCGTTGCTGCACCTGATGGGCAATGTACAACGCAGGTGCCACACCCTTTGCACAGAAAAGGATCAATGAAGGAAATGGAATTATCTCCCGGACCATTTTTTAAAACCGGTACATGGAAGGGACACCATTCAATACAGGTACCACACCCCCTGCAAATCGAAGCATCTACAATAGCGTTTGCGTGTGTTGAAGAGACTTCCGCCTTCTGGAGCATGGAAGCAATCCGTGCAGATCGTCCGTAGGCCTGGTACATGGCTTCGGATAGCGAACAAGGCCAGTGGGCACTACCAACCACATGAATGCACGGTTCAACGCACTGATGTGGCTTCAAGTTGGGTACAGCATCGGGGAGAAATCCAAATTGATCGACGGGGATATGAAAAATACCTGCCAGGGATTGAGACGACTCATAAGGAATCGGGGGAGATGATAAAACAACAAGATCGTAAGGCAACTTGAATGCATTGCCGTTAAATGATCGCCCGGTTACCGCTGATTTAGTTACATTAATAGAATCCTGGTCAGCAAATCGTGTGAACGTGATACCAAGCTCACGGGCCCGGTGCAACATGATCCTGTCGGGTCCTGGTTCAACAGGAATATCCCGGTATAAGATGGTAACGTTAAGAGATGGCTTTTTCTTCTTAAGATTTAAAGCATTATGTACAGCAGTTAGGCAACAAATTCTTCCGCAGTAAGGTCGGTCATCATTACGGGCTCCAACGCACTGAATCATAACGATATTGTCCAAGTCTTCAATAGCAAAATCATCTTCGATTTTTTGCCCTAATTCATCCTGTGTAGTGACTTTATCGTTTTTCCCATAGCCATATTCCCCTTCCGGCTTATATTCTTGGGCTCCAGTGGCCAGGATAACAGCACCGCATTCTATTTTCGCACTTTTATTTTTTCCTACCTTGAGTTCAATTTCATAGTTTCCGTAAGAGCCTGATACAGCTACCGGCTCAGCCCTGATTAGCAGTTCAATATTTTCCGATTTTCGAATCTGTTTGGCAAGATTCCGTGCAATTTCTGCCCCCTCTTCTATTGGTGGAAGCAGTTTATTCAATTTCCGGAGACTTCCACCTAAACTCCGTTCTTTTTCCACAAGTTTTACTCTAATCCCATGATCGGCCAAGGAGAGTGCTGATGTCATTCCCGCTATTCCTCCCCCGATCACAGCCACTTCCGGGCGAATCGTAACTTTGATGGGATCTAAAGGAGATAGATATCGGGCTCGTGCAATGCCCATCCGGATGAGATCCCATGCTTTAGCATTGGCGATATCAGGTTCAATCTGATGGACCCGAACACAATGATCTCTCAAATTAACGATTTCAAGGAGAGATGGATTCAATCCTGCTTCTTCCAATACTTTCTTGAATTTCTTCTCTACGATTCTGGGTGAGCATCCAAGAAGAACTATCCGGCTGAGGGATGCATTCCTGATCCCATCCCGGATCGTTGCCTCACCATCCGGACTGCAGCTATATGGAATCCTTTTTACCAGTACGATATCATCTAATGACGAAACCGAGCCTAAGAGCTCCTCAACCTTTAAAATGCTAGGTATCTCACCGCCACAATCGCATAAAAAAACGCCGATTCTCTGTTGTTTATTCATGATGAGATTAGTTCGATATCGTGGAATATTGGATTCATCGGATATTCACCACAAAGTCTACACTTTGTTCCCTGGAGTTCATCCTCGAATTTGTGTGGCATTTCTATCACGCGGATTTCACCCAGCCGGATAGCATCGGTGGGGCAGAGATAAATACAGATTGTACACCCCACGCAGACATCGGATGGCACATTAAAAGGAGAGACAATCTCGGTATAGACTCCTCGACCGGCAAAGTCGATTGCCCCAATTCCTGCAATCTCTCTGCAACCTCGTACACAAAGGCCGCAAAGAATACATTTTTCGTCGTTTTTCTTGAAGCGTGGCTCACCAACACCAAGGTCTTCTGCTATTTTCTGAATTTCCGGTACGTTCGGGCAGCGAGCGAGAAGAAGTTCTGCAACCATTCTCCGTGCCTTTAAGACTCGATCCGAAGCGGTCTTAATTGCCAAACCCGCAGTTACCGGGTAGAGACAGGAAGCTGCCAGGATACTCCGCCGTTTAGTGACGATTTCCACCAGGCAGAGGCGACAGGCGGCATAAGGAGAAACTGCCTCGTGATGGCAGAGGGTTGGGACGTTTACCCCAATCTTGCGAAAAACATCGAGCAGGGTGAGACCTTCCCGGGCTTCTACTTCCTGGTCGTCTACAATGATCTTAACCACGATCCATATATCCTATCTATAGTAAGTCCGATTACCCATATCTTTTTAGCATTCTGGGAGTTTTCCTCTGGGCCATCTTTCCGTAGAAATCCTCATCGATAACGACAACCGGGGCTATGCCGCAACACCCAACGCAGCGAACTGGTACAACTGTAAACCTGCCGTCATCAGTGATTTCTCCGGGAGCAGTATCGAGGTCTCGAAGCAGTTTGTCCATGATTAAGGATCCACCCTTAACATGACAGGCGGTACCGAGGCAGACGCTCACCAGGTGTCTTCCGCGTGGCTTAAGGCTGAAGCTTCCGTAGAAGGTTGCCAGGGAATAGACCCTGCTGGTCGGCACCCCAATCCTTTCTGCAAGAATTCTCAGTTCACTATGTGGAAGGTATTTTTCTTTTTTTTGTATATCTTGAAGCATTGAGATAACACCGGATGCATTATAATCATGCTCCCTCATAATCTCATCAATGAGTTCCAGATTCATAATAAGCCTCCTACAATGTCACAGGACATTTCTTCAACGTTCCAAGGCTTGAAATGTCGTTCCACGTCTTTTAAAAAAGTTATAATGAAGTATCATTTATGTTTTCTGCACCGCCTCAAAGTTGCAGATTTCTTCACATGCCCCGCATTTGATACAGAGTTCAATATCTATCCGATGGGGCTCTTCTTTCTCTCCCGTGATGGCTTCTGATGGACATACTCCTTTACAAGCCAGACAACTGGTGCAGAGCTCGGCATTGATACTGTAGATTATCAGACTGCGGCAGATGCCTGCTGGACATCTCTTATCTATTATATGTGCTTCGTACTCATCACGGAAGTAGCGGAGGGTAGTAAGCACCGGGTTGGGGGCAGTGGCTCCCAGCCCACAAAGTGAGGCATCCTTCACAACAAGAGCAAGGTCTTCAAGAAGATCAAGCTGTTCGAGCGGACCTTTTCCTTCGGTGATGTCGGTCAGGATCTCATGCATCCTCAATATACCTTCCCTGCATGGGGTACACTTGCCACACGATTCTTCCATCAGGAATCCGAGGAAATAGCGGGCTACGTCAACCATGCACGAACTTTCGTCCATGACGATGAGACCGCCTGAACCCATGATGCAACCCGCTTTGGTGAGCTCTTCGTAGTCCACCGGAAGATCAATCAATTCCTCCGGAATACATCCTCCTGAAGGTCCGCCAGACTGGACCGCCTTAAATTTTTTTCCATTGGGAATCCCGCCGCCGATATCAAAGACGATTCGACGGAGTGAAGTGCCCATGGGAACTTCGACAAGGCCTGTGTTGTTCACGTTTCCCACTAGAGAGAAGACTTTTGTTCCCTTTGAGCTGTCGGTCCCGATTTTGGAATACCAGTCACCACCACGACGGATTATAGACGGGATATTGGCCAGCGTTTCTACATTATTTATCACCGTAGGTCGGTCCCACAATCCCTTCTGAACCGGGAATGGTGGCCGTGGACGGGGTCTACCCGGGTGTCCTTCAAGCGATGCGATTAGTGCTGTTTCCTCACCACAGACAAAAGCTCCTCCTCCCCGGACATATCGCACCCGGAAGCTGTGTCCACTTCCAAGGATATCGTCGCCCAGGAGGCCGTACGCCTCTGCCTGTTCGATTGCTACTTGAAGGCGCTTTAGTGCAAGAGGGTATTCATCCCTGACATAGACGATACCTTCAGACGCGCCAATAGCTTTTGCCGCGATGGTCATGCCCTCCAGGACTGCATGAGGATCTGCCTCCAGGATGCTTCGATCCATAAAAGCTCCAGGATCACCTTCGTCAGCATTGCAAATGAGAAACTTCCCGTTTCCAGGGGCATTATGGCAGAATTCCCATTTAGATCCCGTCGGGAATCCTGCGCCTCCTCGTCCCCTGATTTGGGACGTTTTGACCTCTTCGATGATCTCTTCGGGTGTCATCTCAAGTAGCGCCCTAGCCAACCCTTCATACCCATCTTTACCGATATACTCATCGATCTTCTCTGGATCGATAAGGCCGCGGTTGCGAAGAGCGACGAGGATCTGGTACTTGAAAAAATTGATGTCTGACATTTTGGGGATGGGTATTTCCTCGTCTGGTGGAGTGTACATGTGCTTTTTGACCGGCCGTCCCTTGAGGAAATGTTCTTCTACCAGGTAGGGAATGTCTTTCTCCCTTAATTGCCGGTAGAAAATGCCATCTGGTTGTACCACCATAAGAGGACCTTCTGCACAAAAACCATTGCACCCGGAAGTCACCACTTGGATTTCGTCTTCTAATCCGTGCTTCTTGATCTCTTTTTCCAGCGCTTCCTTGACTTCAAAGGAACGATTGGAAACGCATCCCGTCCCAGCACAGACCATTAAATTTGCACGATAAGGCTTCAATACCTACTCCTCTTACTGGAAACCTAGAGCCTTCTAGTTATTGAATAAGATTTTATTCATTTCTTGTGCCTGAGTCATTCATCAGAGGGTTCTTTCGCTTCCAAGTGCCATGGCGTATTCGATTACTATCTGACCGCCAATGACGTGTTCCATAAAAACTTTACGAATTTTGTCTTCCGTGAGATCGACGTATTTTACCGGGGCTTCACCAACACGTTCTACTGTCGCCATAGGTTCCCTGCTGCATAATCCAGCACATCCTGATGTGGTTAAAATCACATCTGTTACATCCTGTTCTTCCATGATCTTTAGTAGGGCATCCATTATCTCCCGAGCTCCTGCCGCAATGCCGCAGGTTCCCATATGAACGATAATCTTTGTCTTCCCGGTACCTTCCCTCAACAGAGTGGTGCGACGGGTCTTTTCCTTGATCTTTTTGAGATCTTCAACGGTTAGTTTAGGCATCGTTTATTTCTCAAACCTTGGTGGTTATGCCGACCAGTAATTTAACGGAGTTGTCGAACTTGATCTTCCTTTTGTACTGTTTTTCTGTTTTTTCATCGAATCTTTGATAATTCTAACCCTGGATACTTGACTTACAATAGAAACTCTGACTATTTCTTATCCTGACTTGTCAGGCTGTGAGCGGTAAAGGTAATTGTGGATAAAGGATATTCTGGGAATATCCTGTGGGAGAAGATATGGAAAGGTGCAATGTAATTTCCATTTCTGGGATTGGTCGTCGCAGGACAGGACCATTATCTTCCCGCACATGGGATGTTCCAGGGCAGTTTACATAGAAGTTCTTTGTGACTTTCAATATCTGTGACATAGATCGGATTAGGCAAAAGTTTTGTCTTTTTTCTTTTCCAGCAATTTCATGCCGTAATCGAATCCTCGCTTGAACGCCTCGATGTTGATGTCGACGAACCGGCTGGGGACGGCGCCGGGGAGGGCCTTTTTCACCGCCTCTGGGCTGACTACCCTGGTGATGGCGGTGAAGAAGCCGATCATGACCACGTTGGCGAAGATGCGATTGCCCAGCTCCTCGGCGATCCTGGTGGAGGGGATGGAATAGACCTTGACGTCCTTACGGAACTGCTGGGGCTTGACCAGGTCGGTGTCGGTGAGCAGGATGCCTCCGGGGACCAGGTCGTCGGTGAACTTCTCGTAGGCCTCCTGCGACATGGTCACCAGGATTTCCGGTGCCCCGATGTAGGGATAGAGCACCGGTGAGTCGTCAATGACGATCTGGGTTGAGCAGGCCCCGCCGCGGGCTTCCGGGCCGAAACTCTGGGTCATGGTGGCGAACTTTTCATCGAACAGGGAGGCCGCCTTGCCGACCAGTATGCCGGACTTGATGATCCCCTGTCCGCCAAAACCGGAAAACCTAATGTCCATGATCAGGTGCCCTTCTTATCGTGACTGGTGACTGGTAACTGGTAACTGGTGATTGGTGATTTGTTACTGGTAATTTGGATAGGGTGATTAGTAACTGGTGTTTGGATGTTGATAATTATCCTCACTATTCTGTCCTATCCTTTTTTCCCTTGCTGGTTTTTCTTCAGGTATGCGATATAGCCATTTATTTTCCTGATAAGATCGTAACCTTCCTTCTTTAATTGTATGAGATCGAAACCAGGGCAATATCCTTCATCCAGGCAAACATTGAAATCATCTATTATTTCTTCAATAGAACCACGTGATATTCGACAAAACTGAATATTTTCCTGATGGTGCCAACGGCCGTGCCCTTCGGCAATATTATTCGATATTGACACTGCTGCACGTCGCATCTGTGAGGCCAGATTATGTTTTTCTTCACGTGGCAATACTTTTAAAACCTCATAAACCATCTTGCGAAATTCTCGTGCAGTCTTGTAGAGTTCAAAATCCTCCAGCTTATACCGTTTGTCCTGTTCAGATCCATTATTCTCCATTCTTACAATCACCAATCACCAATGACCAATGACCAATGACCAATGACCAATCACCAATGACCAATGACCAATCACCAATGACCAATGACCAACACTAAAAAGCTCACAGCGTGGGCCCTTTATATGGCACGAACTGTTCTCCCAGTTTCGATTTCAGATACTGGTCCCGCTTCTCAAGGAAGGTCGGTTTCTCCTTATCAATGAATTTCCCGACGACTATCCGGTCCTGGAAGCCAATGTCCACCTCGCGGGTATCGGCTCCGTGGCGGATGATGGCGTTGTCGTGGTAGAACCGCATCAGGTCCAGGCCGTCACCCAGGCGGTTCCGGCGGGCATACAGGGTTGTGCAGGGGCAGATCACCTCGATGAAGGAAAATCCCGGCTTGAGCAGGGCCTCGGCAATGGAATTGGTGAGCCGCCGGATGTGCAGGGCCGTCCACCGGGCGACGTACACCGCCCCGCTGGACTCGGCCAGGTAGGGCAGGTTGAAGGGGTACTCGTAGCAGCCATAGGGCGCGGTGGACGCGTTGGCTTCCAGAGGAGTGGTGGGGCCGGCCTGACCGCCGGTCATGGCGTAGTTGAAATTGTTGATACAGATGATGGTCATATTGATGTTGCGCCTGGCGGCATGGATCAGGTGATTGCCACCTATAGCCACCAGGTCCCCGTCCCCGCTGATCACCACTAGCTTCAGTTCGGGATTCCCCAGTGCGAGTCCCGTCGCAAACGGGATGGCCCGGCCGTGGGTGGAATGGAAGGAATCCAGGCGGAGGTACCCGGCGGCCCGCCCCGAGCAGCCGATCCCGGAGACCACCGCCACCTTCTTGCGATCCAGTTCCGATTTCTGCAGGCCGGAGATGAAGGCCGTGATCACGGTGCCGATGCCGCAGGTGGAGCACCAGATGTGCGGCAGCCGCTCCATGCGGAGGTACTGCTCCATGGGGTGGTGCAGCTCTTCCTCCGGGGGCGGAATGGTCAGGGTGTCCGCAAATTCCTGTTCGGTCTCGCTCATGCTGCGTCCTCCTCGATAGCCGCCAGTATATCATCCGGATCGTGCACCCAGCCTCCGGCATGGGGAACCAGGATGGCTCTTGCCTCCCCTTTCGCGGCACGTTCCACCTCAAGCACAATCTGCCCCAGATTGATTTCCGGGACTACGAACGATTTTACTTTGCGGGCAATCTCTGCAATCCGCGCTTCAGGGAAGGGCCAGACCGTAACCAGCCTCAGGGTGCCGACCTTGATGCCCTTAGCCCTGGCGTCATCGACAGCCTTCAAAGCTACCCGGGAGGAGATGCCATAGGAAACGACCACCACCTCGGCGTCATCAATGCCGTCCTCCTTGATTATCCAGATTTTATCCGAGTTGTTGCGAATCTTGTCGACCAGGTGGCGCACGTTCCTGTCCTGGGTTTCCGCATTGATAATGGGATAACCCCGCTCGTCGTGGGTCAGGCCCGTAATGTGGATGAAGTAGCCGTCGCCCGCCTTGATCATGGGGGCGATGTCCGCTGATCCATCGAACTTGAAGGGGCGGTAGGATTCCTTGTCTCCCTGGTAGTATTTCCTCGGGACGACATCGATTTCATCCGGTTCGGGAATCACTACCTTTTCGGTCATGTGTCCCACGCATTCATCCATCATGAACAGGACCGGGACCCGCCACTGTTCGGACAGGTTGAAGGCCGTGATGGTCAGGTCGAAGCATTCCTGGGGCGAGTTGGGCGAGAGGGCGATGATCTCGTAGTCCCCGTGAGAGCCCCAGCGGGCCTGCATCATGTCGGCCTGGCCGGTGAGGGTGGGCAGGCCGGTGGACGGGCCGCCCCGCTGGACATTGACCACCACGCAGGGGGTCTCCAGCATGGCCCCGAGACCAAGGTTCTCCATCATGAGGGAGAAACCGGGACCAGAGGTGACGGTCATCGACTTGGTTCCGGTCCAGGCGCAGCCCACAACCGCGGCCATGGATGCCAGTTCGTCCTCCATCTGGATGAACATGCCGCCCATCTTGGGGAAACGTTCCGCAATCCTCTCGGCTACCTCGGTGGAGGGTGTGATGGGATACCCCGCAAAGAAGCGGCAGCCAGCCGCGATAGCGCCTTCCGCGCAGGCGTGGTCGCCGTCCATGTAGTAGCTGCCGGTGGCGACGCCGATGGGATCAGCCTTCACGATTCTCTCCTCCTTGAATGACCTCGCTGGGGTCTGGATGTCTCGGTTCACCCTCGAGGCAGAAAATGGCGAACTCCGGACAGATCATCTCACACAGGTTGCAGTTAACGCAGGCACTTTGCTTCAGGATGTTGGGATAGTGGTATCCCTTGCGGTTGAAGTCGGTGGACATTTCCAGGACGTCCTTAGGGCAGTATTCCACACAGAAGCCGCAGCCTTTGCAGCGCTCCACGATGATGTGGAGTTCGCCGTGCGGGATCTCTATCTCCTGTATGTCAAGTGGTACGCGCCAGTAGCTCATAACGTATCTTGTGCCTCTGTAAGTGGATTATTTGGGCTGATTAACCGTCTGTGCCGCGAAGTTATAGTCCTCTTGGTTTTTTAATACACCCCGGCGGTGCGATGATGGATTTACCCCCTGTGGAACCGGTGCGGGATTCTGTGAGGGAGCGGTGTTCATAGGCTGGGGGGAGGGTGACGCGTGTCCTGTCTAATCCGTGGGTAGGGAAGACAGGTGGATAGAATGCAGCGGGTTGCAGGGAGCTGGTGGACCTGCCGTATCCCGAGCGGGAGGACGGCCCCAAAATGGATTATCATGGCTGTTCGAAGCCACTTTCATAGCGCTATTTGCGTCTCATTCCAAGGGTAAATTTAGACTTGTTCAAGAGAGAGTTGCAATAAGAAGAGTTATCAGGATAAACATATCCTGATCCAGCCGGCAAAGCCCTTAACGACGGGCGGTGAAGCAGCGGGCACGGGCGCTGTCAAGGGCATACTTGGGGCTAGGGGCTAGGGGCTTGGGATTTGGGGTGTGATTAATTGAAAATTGAAGATTGACAATTGAATATTGTCAATTGAAGAAATGGAAAACCGGATCGGGAGAGGACAAACTGCAGAGAGCGCGGAGGGCGCAAAGCGGGCTTGATGAATTGGTGCGTCAGCGGACGGATCGAAAATTGGCTTAATGGCTAGGGCTGGTTATCAGGACATAGTTAAATAAATTTCCTGTTAATCCCGCTAATCCCGTCTACTATCTACGTAATCTTGGACGAAGCACGCAACTGGTCCCGGCGAGTGACACAAGCGGCCGCCTGGCTGTTGCCGGCGCCGGAGGAGGGTTATGTGATCGGTATCACACTGGCACGGCGGGCGGGTAAAGAGTCTGGTCAGACAGCCGATAAAGACAATGAACGATCTACTGACATTTAATCCGGGAGAGATTAGCCATGACACCCGCCCTCGAGTTTGCCTACATCGGAATGAAAGCCAGCCTTGAACAGATGCAGTGCATCGGTGAGCAGTTCGCCCAACTGGCGTCCGGGAAAAATTTAGCAGCAGACGATGTGGTTGAGCTGCTATCCGGGCAGCGCACCTTCGAGGCCAATGCCACCATGGCCCGCGCCGCCGACGAGGTTGTGGGCTCGGTGATTGACCTGATCGTCTAGCTGCATCCCATACCCCGGCGCTTACCGACTCCTGGGAAAGCCTCGGGATTATTTCCCCGCTGTAAAATCTTCCCGGTATTTGGCAGAGAGAGCTGCCAACGGTTCGCTGTACAGGGTAAATTCTTTCCTCAGAATGAAAGCACTCCGTAATGAGCATACGAATCAGATCGGTTGAGCCCGGCGGCCTGGGGGCCTATCTGGGCCTCAAGCCGGGGGACCGCCTGCTCAAGATCAACGGGCGCAGGGTGCAGGATCACCTGGACTACCGGTTTCGTATAACCGAACCTTCGCCGGAGCTGGAGTTGGAAATCGTTCGAATGGATCCCTCCGGGAACGGCCGCCGGGAGGTGGTAGCGGTGGACAAAGACGAGGACACCGATCTGGGGATCGAGTTGGAGGACTTCGCCATCCGCCGCTGCGCCAACGACTGCGTCTTCTGCTTCGTGGACCAGAATCCCCCCGGACTGCGCGAGAGTCTGTACTTCCGCGACGGCGACTACCGTCTCAGCTTCCTGTATGGGAACTATATCACCATGACCAACATGGGCCGCCGGGACCTGGAGCGGATCGTTGAGCAGCGCCTGTCGCCCCTGTACGTCTCGGTGCACGCCACGGAGCCGGACCTGCGGCGCAAGCTGTTTCTATATGGCAAGGATGATCGTTTACTGGACAAAATGCGGTATCTGGTGGACAATGGCATCGTTCTGCACGGCCAGGCAGTGCTCTGCCCCGGCCTGAATGACGGCCCCCACCTGCGCCGGACCCTGGACGACCTGCTGCCCCTTAGTCCCGGCCTCCGATCAGTAGCAGTTGTACCGGTGGGTCTTACCGCTCACCGGGAGGGTCTGATGACAATTCCTCCCGTGACGCCCGAGCTGGCCCGGGTCTTCCTGGAAGAGTACGTCTCCCTGGACCGGACCTACCGCCACGCCGACGGCGGCCGGTTTGTGCTGCTGAGTGATGAATGGTACCTGCTGGCCGGGCAGGAGGTGCCGCCGGCTTCCTTCTATGAAGATTTGGCTATGGAGGAAAACGGTGTGGGGCAGATGCGGGCCTTTCTGGACCGTTTCCAGGCCGAACAGGAGCAGCTCCCCGAAGCCGTTGACCAGCCGACCCATTTCACCATTGCCACCGGGATTCTGGCTGCGGGTGTTTTTCGTGAGCAGGTCCTGCCGCGACTTAATGCCATCGGCAATCTCACGGTGCACCTGCAGGTGGTTGGCAATACTCTCTTCGGTGATTCCGTGACGGTGGCGGGGCTGCTGGCGGGAGGAGATTTTATCAGCCAATTGTCGGACAATCCGCCAGCTGGCGGACTGGGCCGTGCTGTCTGGACAACCAGCCGTATATTGAACAGCGATGGTAAGCTCACTCTGGATGATATGACCTTGGCGCAGATAGGCCGGCGGCTGGGAGTTCCCCTGAACGTGGCGGGGGACAGCGTGCTGGAGATTTTCCAGCGGTGTATTGTTGGCTAAGCCGACCATAGCCATCCTGGGCCGTCCCAACGTGGGCAAGTCCACCTTGTTCAACCGCCTGGTGGGCCGGCGCCAGGCCATCGTTGACGAAACCGCCGGGGTAACCCGGGACCGGATCTACGGCTCGTTGGAGTGGGCCGGTCGCGGTTTCCACCTGATCGACACCGGCGGCTACCTGGCTGACAGCGGCGACCTGCTGGAGTCGACCATCCGGAGACAGGCGGACATGGCCGGTAAGGAGGCCGACCTGATCCTGTTCATGGTGGATAGCCAGGTGGGGATTACACCCGACGACCGCGGTCTGGCCGAGCGGCTCAGGAAGCTGAATAAGCCCGTGATCCTGGTGGTCAACAAGGTGGACGATGTGGCCCATGAGCCACGGGTGATGGAGTTTTACGAGTTCGGCCTGAGCAATCCCCTGCCCATTGGCGCCAGCAGCGGCCGGGGGGTGGGGGACATGCTGGACGCCGCCCTGGAGAAATTGAGCGGCGCCTGGAAAGACGAAGAGGCCCTGACCGATGCTATCGGACTGGCTATTGTGGGGGTGCCCAATGCGGGGAAATCGTCCTTCCTTAATGCTGTCTTGAAGGAAGAGAAGGCTATCGTCACGCCGACCCCCGGCACTACCCGCGATTCAATCGATTCATATATCCGCTACATGGGGCACACGCTGCGCCTGATAGACACGGCGGGTCTCAGGCGCAAGGCCAGGATCAGCGATGCCATCGAGTATTACAGCACCGTCCGTACCCTGCGCTCCATCGATGAGTGCCACGTGGCCATCGTCATTATTGATGCCGAAAGGGGATTTCATACCCAGGACTGCCAGATCATGAGCCAGGTAATGAAACAGGGCAAGGGACTGGTTGCGGCGGTGAATAAGTGGGACGCCATCGAGAAGGATACGGGTACCACGGGGCGCTGGATCGAATCCATGCGAGCCGCCTGCAAACCGCTGGAACATGTCCCGCTGGTATTTATCTCCGTGCATCATAACCAGCGCGTCTGGAAGACCCTGCAGGTGGCCCTGGGGGTTTACGATCAGACCACCCGTCAGATTTCCACCCCGGAGTTGAACAGGTTCCTGGAGGATGCGGTCAAATACCTGCCGCCCCCTGCGGTCCAGGGCAAGCGCATTCAGATCAAGTACGCCGCCCAGGTGCATCGCCAGCCGCCCCTGTTTGCTTTCTTCTGCAATCATCCCCGGCTGATCCCCGTCTCCTATCGCCGGTACCTGGAGAACCGACTGCGGGAGCGGTTTGGTTTCGAAGGCGTTCCGGTCAAGCTATCTTTCCGGCAGAAGTAGGTGCGTATCCTGCAAACCATCGCGCTGATGAGCGTCCTGTTGGCCGGGCAAACGCCGGGGGACCGCCCCATCAAGTGCGGCTGGGGTGCCCACCCGGAGCTGCTGCGGACCAGGATCGCGGCTCTCCAGGAACGGCCGGATCGTCAAGTAATGTATATCTCTACTAGTGGCGCATTCGCCGTCCACTATGATACCACCCCCAGGGGTGACGAGGATCACAGCCCACCCCTTACGCCAGCTCAACCGGATGGCACACCCGATTGGGTCGTAGGTGTGGCGGCGGCCCTGGACTCGGCCCGGAACCTGCTGCTGGCGCTGGGTTTTGATCCCGCCCCCCCGGACGATAATAATGGTGTGTATGATGTCTACTTGATCAATTATAATAAATCCAGACAATTATACGGGGAGACGGTACCTGAAACCGATCAGGGTGGGGGCCGCTACACGTCTTACATCAAAATGGACAACGACTTCAGCCCGGAGGAGGGCTACCATGCCACCGGGTTAGATGCGGCCCGGGTCACCGCCGCCCACGAGTATTTTCACGCGGTGCAGCTGGGGTATATCTGGCGCGAATCAGACAGATATTTCTATGAACTCTCCTCCGTCTGGTTTGAGGACATAGCCTATCCGGAGGTGAATGACTGGGTGTATTATTTTAATGATTTCGGGAACAATCCCACCCAGAACATGGCTCAAACCGACGGCTACTCCATCGCGATTTTCGGCCACTACCTCACGTGGTGGTCCGAGGAGATGGATATCATGCGCCAGGCGTGGGAGCGCTTAAAGTCAACCGGCGCCACTGCCGCCATTGAGTATGGTTTGAGCCTCTACAGTAGCAATCTCACAACCGCCTGGACCGATTTTGTGGCCAGGCTGTTTTTTAATGGCCGTGCGCCAGAACTATATTTTTATACTGACCAGGATTTGCTCGACGCGCCCAATCCTGGCGCGGCAAAGATCGTGGTTGACGATATCAGCCTGCCTTTTTACAACCTGCGCCCCGGTACGGCCGGCGTCCAGGCCCTGGAGCTGGCGGGACCGGCAAACCTCCGCCTGCAAATCGTTTCCGAGCCCACGGCATACTGTGGGCGGGTAGTGGTCGACAGGGATGGGAACTACCTCACACTTAACAATCTCACCTCCAATGCCTGGCACATAGCAGGTCTCAGCAGCCTTTCCAGGGTCGTCGTGGTTGTGGGTAGGGAACGGGATAGCGTGGTCGTGACCGTCACCGCCACGGATACTCTCACCCACCTGGCCTTCAGTCTGGATTATCTAGCGCCTAACCCGCTGTTACCCAACAGGCCCATGCACGGGGAGATTACCCTGGGGTCTACGGTGGGAAAGGCACTCCCCGATGGGGACCATCGCATTGTCATCTATAACCTCCTGGGGCAGGAACTCTATCGCCAGCGAATCACGCGGAGCGTGGGGGAGGGGTCGCATACACTGTATCTGTCCACGCTGCCGTTTCTCACCTGGCCGAGCGGCGTCTACATCCTGAGCCTTACCGTGGATCAGCGCCACGCCTTTACCCGCACTTTTACCCTTTTGCGCTAGTGGGACGACTGTACACGCTCTCCGAGCCTACCCCCCAGGTAGAATGCCGCGTGCGGGGATCGCGTTTCATTGCCCGCTCCCTGCCTGCCACCAGCCAGGAAGAGGTGCGGGAAATCCTTCGACAGGTACGGGAAATGATCCCGGACGCCACCCACATCTGCTACGCCTATCGCCTGATGCTGCACGGTGACAAGCCCGACTACACTAGCGTTACGCCGGACAAGCCCGAGGAATTTGCCACCGATGGCGGGGAGCCGGGCGGCTCGGCGGGAGTGCCCATGCTCAACGCTCTCCGGCCGGCCGGCCTGGTGGACGTGGTTGCCTGGGTGGGGCGCTACTTCGGCGGCACCAAGCTGGGAATCCCGGGACTGATGGCGGCCTATGCCGGGGCGGTGCGAATGAGCCTTGAGGGGATAACTCCGGTGCCTTGGGTGGCGATGGTGGATGTACGTGTCGTTCTGCCGTATACCCTGGTAGACCGGGTCAAGGGCGAGCTGCAAAAGGTGGAGGGTGTTATCCTTGACGAAGAATATTCCCAGCAGGTAGCGTTGAATCTGAAGGTGCCTCGGCATGCAGCCCGGGACTTTGTGAGCCGACTGAGGGAGTGGGGGAGCGGGAACATTCAAGCCTCATCCAGTGCGATTGATTTTGGCACCGAACATGCTTAATTTCAGCCGCTTCAGATGCGGGGTGGAGCAGTCCGGTAGCTCGTTGGGCTCATAACCCAAAGGTCGTAGGTTCGAATCCTACCCCCGCTACATAATAAGACCTCCCAATGGAGGTCTTATTGTTTGCCATACCGAAGGTCGCAGGTTCGCCCCCGACCTTTAGAGTCGGGGATTCAGTCCCGCCAACGGCGGGAAATCCTACCCCCGCTACACTGGTTCATAGCATTAAATTTCTCTATGGCACATATAGTTTATATTCTTCGCTCTAAAGAAGGCCATACTTATGTCGGCATGACTAACGACTTGGACCGCCGCCTCAGGGAGCACAACTCAGGTCAATCTAACTATACCAGGAAGGGTACAGACTGGGATTTGGTTTACAAGGAGGAAGTGCCTACCAGGGAAGAGGCCCGCCGGAGAGAGAAGTCCTTTAAGTCTCACGCAGGGACGGAGTGGCTGCAGCGACGCGGTATTATATTGCTTTAATAGGTTCGAACTTGTCCGGCGTAGCGGTAGCGTAGCCGGATCCTACCCCCGCTACTGACGAGAAGCCCCTGTTTCCGACGAGAAACGGGGGTTTTTTCATTTCTGCGGAGTGCATTCAAGTGCAGCCTAATGCAGTTTACCGTGGCCTTTTTGGTCACACTCAGGGCACATTCTGTGTCATACCACCCCTGCCAAATTGGCCGGGTCCGGTATCCGGTTCACGAACTAGGCCGCCAGATCGAAGTTGGGATGGGTGTAGATTTTTGTTGTTTCGCTGGAAGAGTGAGAAAGCAATATCTGTCGATCTTCGATCGAAAGACCTAAGTCCCTCAACGTATTGTTGAACGTCGCCCTGAAGCTGTGCAGCGTGGCCTTGGGCCTTCCTCCAGCTTCAAGCAGGACCTGCATGTACTTGCGTGGCGCTAACAGGTTATCGTTCAACCTCCCCTCGTTGTCTGCATACAGTGAAGGGAATAAGGGATCGTCCTTGCTGTGTCCTTCCGGGATGCGTTCCAGGATCTGCCTTCAGCCATCCGTATCCTGTTGCGTATCCGGCAAAATGTAATAATCTCTGCAAACCTTTGATAATATTTGCGGATTTGTATGGTGCAGCGGAAGGTATGAAAAAGCCCCAATTGGGCTTGTTTCTCGTCGGTGAAAGCGAATGTGTCCTTGGTGGAATTCGAAGACTCGCCAGGTCCCCCGTAGGGAGGGACGCCCATGATAGGCGCTGCCTCCGGCTACGCCGAGATCCCACGATCCCCTGCTCTCAAAGCAGGGATAGTGTTTAACCAATATAATTAATATCAACAATCCTTAAAGATACCCCCAATTCCGTATACGTGATTCCGTATACAGGGTAAGAACAGCTAAGCCAGTCTATCTGTATTTGATAACATACGACCACTGTGTGCAATTGCGGAGGCAGGATAGGAGGTATTGAACTCATCTCTTTTTAAATTACGCAACACGGTCCTTTGCAAGAAAGAAAGAGTGTTTGTAATGTGGAACCTATCCTTCTGGTGGTTTCAGCATCAGATCTTCAATTATTCTTGCCAGATCGGCAGGGGCCATTTTCTCAATCAGATTCGAGTGCTGTACTTCCTCGGTAGTGCGCCACTCATTGCTGCCATCCTGATTGACGTGAAGATATCCGCCGGTCCCGATATCCCAATAATCGCGCAACCCTCGCACCGCATACAGTACAGCTGTGTGATCCCAGCTTTCCCGATTGTTTAATCCGTTGAAGTGAAAATAAGCGGTGCGGACCGGATTCGATTCCGGGGTACCCTTCAAACGTTCTCCTGTCATGATTTTTTTGCCGATCTCAAAGCCGCTAAACACGATGGGCGTCGGCCAGTTTTCTACTGCAATCACGGAAGCCGCCGCATCTGTATGGATGTTGTACTCTCTTCCCCTGGGAAAATGCCCACCCATGCAAACCCACACCTTCACTTTTTTCATGACGAGATCAACCCCATCGAGATTGCTGTAACCATCCGGCTCCGTGTGCAACAGGTTACTTAAATTCGTAAGAAAACCAACTGATACAATTACAACACTTCCATCCGGCTGGTTCGCTAAAATCTTCCTATACAACTTTGCCGCATCGGGAACATCGCTACTTGATTGAATTGTGTGATGAAAGCTTTCCGTGACCGCTGTTGTGTATCTTGACTCAGTCTCGACACCGTTTTTCACTGAGCCTATCGGAATATCAGGTCTGCCGTAATAGGTATTAATAGCGTTGAGGCACGGAACCACGTACTCATTCTGGGAAGATACCATCGCCGCAAGTATCTCCGCCTCACCAAGATCAGAGAGTGCATGTAACAAAGCCAAGGCCCCTACATCGTCCACATCTGATGCCATATCCGTATCGTAAATAATGTTTACGGGTGCACCTTGACGTTCAGTACAAAACATTACAAAAGCAGCAAGGCAAATCAGTGTAAAACATAAATTTGTTTTCATTATGAGATCCTCCTCCTATTTTTTCATTACAACATAAAGAGTTCACCCATCTTGAAATGCCAAGCTGGTTACTTGGCAAACTCTTGAAGCTCCTCGAGAGTTGGCATTGAGGGTTGAGCGCCCATCCTGGTAGCCGAGAGTGCACCGGTTAGATTGGCAAATCGAACAGCTTCCATCATAGGCTTGCCTTTTGCGAGTGCAAATGCCAAGGCACCGTTGAATGCATCCCCGGCGGCGGTCGTATCCACCGCCTGTACTTCCTTGGTGGGTACCATGACGGACTGATCCTCGGAGACCATGAGCGACCCCTTAGCCCCCATTGTTATAATCACGGTGGTCACACCCCGCGCCCGTAGATGTTGTGCCGCTGCCCGGGCGGACTCTTCATCCTCGACCTTTACTCCCGTGAGGAGTTCGGTCTCGGATTCATTGGGAGTCAGCACCGTTATGTGGCTCAATAAGGCGTCATCCAATTCCCTGGCCGGTGCAGGATTCAGAATAACCTTCACGCCATTTTCTGCCGCCGTACGCGCCGCGTAGCGGACCGTTTCTATCGGCGTTTCCAGTTGAAGAAGCAACACTTCGGCCTCTTCAAGCTTCACTTTGGCCGCCATCACATCCTGCTGGGATAATCTGCCGTTCGCTCCCGAAGCCACCGCAATACTGTTCTCGCCTTTTTGATCCACGAATATGAGCGCCACGCCAGAGGGATGCTCTTGATCTTCCACGATAAAGTCCGTGTTGATTCCTTCCTCAAGGAAATTCTGAATGGCCTGCTTCCCGAAGATATCGGCACCCACCCTGGCCACGAAGGTGACCTCGCCGCCCAGCCGGGCGGCGGCTACGGCCTGGTTGGCTCCCTTTCCACCGGCAGCCATGATGAAATCTCCGCCGATAATTGTCTCACCTGGACTGGGTATTCTATCAAGCTTGATCACCATGTCGGTGTTAGAACTGCCGACAACGACTATTTTGGGTTTATTCATTAGCCTCGCCCTTTAATGATACTGGATTCAAGCCAGTCGTCTTACATCAGAAAAGCCTTGTTTTTTATCGACGTAAAAACCGTAGCGCTCCTTACATATATGCGCGATCCCGTTGC
>CAZULW010000028.1:0-26580 GCA_964621455.1 uncultured bacterium | reverse complement strand
TGCCCCTCCTGGAGTACCTGGACCGTAGCGGTCATACCGTGCGAGTGGGGGACAAAAGGGTGAAGCCGGGTGGATGAAAACGCAGGTACTGGGGCGACGCCCTTCGAGAACTCTTCGGTTACAATCAGGACAAACTTCAAGGTTAGGAACAAAGAGAGGGGTAAAAAAGATCAGCAACAAGTTCGTTCTCTAACTATATTCGCCGTTAGATCAGCCGTACAAGAGCAATGACTTTCACTTATATCTTGAAGTACTCAGATGGCTCGTACTATACTGGTGTCACCAATGACGTACAGCGGCGATTTTGGGAACACCAGATAGGCAAAATATCTGGTTATACTCAATCAAGGCGACCTGTGGAACTGCTCTGGTGCTCGGATGATGTTGATATTACCAACGCCATTGCTGCTGAAAAGCAAATCAAGGATTGGCAGAGGGCTAAAAAGGAAGCGTTGATCGGGGGAGATGTTGAAATATTACCAGAGTTATCAAAGGCCTATCGAGATATAAAGAGGGATTAGGGGACAGATATTTTAAAAGAGACCTTTGTCGCGCTGAGGCTCTCGAAGCGCGGAAAAACTCTCAGCCCTGCCTAGCTCGTTGTCACACTTCGAGTGCCTCAGGGCGACAAGCGGGTAAGGCCGGATGGGTAGACCGAAAGAAGGACCAATGAAAAGAAAATCATTTCTTATTACCATCAGTTTGTTGAGCATGCTTTTTCTATTTTCCGGTTGTGATGACAACCCCCCAGCTGGGCTCAGGTACCCGCTGGCAGTTGGCAACACGTGGGAATACACCCATAAATGGGACACCTTTTATTACGCCGACAGCACCGCCTCGACCTACGACGATACGACGACTATGTTGTTCAATATACAGGTCGCGGTGACCGATACGGCGTCACTAGGCGGAACTTCCGGGCTTTACCGAATGGCCACCACTGCACCTGACAGCTTGAACAGCTATGAAGGGGTCCAATATTATGGCCAGAATGAGGACGGATTGTATTCTTATGGACATGAAGGTTCCGCACTCCTTTCAATGCCGAAAAGTCTGCCGACTCGGGAGATACAAGGAGGTATTTATTTCAAGGGAATGCACTTCAATAGTGCCGGCGAGCTTTTAGACCTGTTGCAGCAGGAACTTCCGACCTGTTATACCGCCCTGTCGGATTCGATCATACTCGAAGAACCGCCCGTAAAGGTACTCCGCTACCCCCTCGAAACGGGTGTGACCTGGACTTACCGCACCATTGGAAATCCCTGGAAAATAGATAAGCACGTTGAAGGGGAAGAGCAGATAACGGTCCCGGCCGGAGAATTTGTCTGCTACAAAATCAAGTGGCTGTATGATTTTGATGATAACGGCGAATGGGACAGCGATATTTTCGCTGAAGACTACATCGGGCAGGAGGGGCTGGTTCAAAGGCAGATAACGTTCCTTGGAGTGATTAGAATGAACGAGAATGGCGAGGAGGTAGGCTACTCTGATATTAAGAGTAAGTTTACTCTGGAGACCGTTTCACTTGAAGGATAAGGATTCCCAGCAGACAGCATTTTCAGGATGACAAAAACCACTAAAAAGGAGAGCAACCCTCGCCCCGCCACCCCCCTCATGCGCCAGTACTGGGAGGCCAAGAAGGCCCACCCCGACGCCGTCATGCTCTTCCGCATGGGCGACTTCTACGAGACCTTCGACGAGGACGCCAAGATCGCCTCGGAGGTCCTGGGTATCGCCTTGACCAAGCGCTCCAACCAGGGCCGCTCAGGCAGGCCCGGAGCCGCTTCCTACGTGCCGCTGGCCGGCTTTCCCCATCACGCCCTGGACGCCTACCTCCACAAGCTGCTGAGCGCCGGCTACAAGGTCGCCATCTGCGAGCAGGTGGAAGACCCCAAACTGGCCAAAGGACTCGTCAAGCGGGAGGTGGTGGAGGTGGTCACCCCCGGCACCGCTATGGCGGAGAAATTCCTGGAACGGGGGGAAAACAACTTCCTGGCCTGCGTTTACCTCCAGGGGGATCGGGCGGGCCCTTTCGATCCGTCAGCCGAAGGACTCAGGGCAGGCCCTTCGACCTCGCTCAGGGCAGGCCTGGCCTTTTTGGATAACTCGACGGGTGAGTTCTTTCTGGAGGAACTGGCGCCGGGGCAGCTTGCCGAGCGTATGCTGCGCTACCGGCCCGCGGAAATCCTGCTGGCTGAGGGCCAGCTGGCGGAAGTGAAGCCGCTGCTGGGGCAGACAGAGGCCCTCATCACCCCTTACCAGGACTGGATTACCGAGATTGAAAACGCCATCCACGAACTCACGGAGCACTTCGGGACTACCTCGCTGAAAGGGTTCGGTGTGGAGGAATACCCCCTGGGCATCTCCGCGGCGGGGGCTATCATCCATTATCTCTACCAGAACAGTCCGGGGCCCAAACCGCACATTTCCGCCCTGAGGGCCGTCCAGGATGAACAATACCTGGGCCTGGACAGCTGCACCGTCCGGAACATGGAGCTGTTCCAGTCCCTGGCCACCCAGGGGACTCACGGTACCCTTATCAGTGTCATTGACCGAACCTGCACTGCTCCCGGCTCCCGTCTGCTCAAGCAGCGGCTCAGGGCACCCCTGCAGGACCGGAAGGCCATCGAGGAGCGGCTGAGCCGGGTGGAGGAGCTGGTGCAGGACGGGCAGCTCCGGGAGGACCTGCAGGACCTTCTCCGCGGCAGCAGTGACCTGGAGCGCATCCTGGGGCGTATTGCCACGGGCCGGGCCACTCCCAGGGACCTAGCCAACCTGGCTGCCAGCCTGGAGATCATCAATGGGGTGCGCCAGTGGGTGCGGGAGCGAAAGTCCCCTGCCCTGAACCGCCTGGTGGACCGTCTCCATGATACCAGCGAATTGACCCAGCTCATCCGCCGGGCCTTGGTGGAGGACCCGCCCATCAGTATTTCTAAGGGGGGCTACATCCGCGAGACCTACCATGCCGAACTGGACGAGCTGCGGCAACTGGCCCGGAGCGGCAAGTCCTGGATCGCCGGCCTGCAGGAAAAAGAGCGGAAGCGTACCGGCATCCCCAGCCTGAAGATCGGCTACAACAATGTGTTCGGCTACTACCTGGAGGTCACCAAAACGCACCAGGACAAAGTGCCCGAGGACTACATCCGCAAGCAGACGCTGGTCAACGCCGAGCGGTACGTCACGCCGGAGCTGAAGGAGTATGAGGAAAAAGTTCTCGCGGCGGAGGAAAAGATAGAGGCGCTGGAAAGAGAACTCTTCGAGAACCTGCAAAAACAGGTTCTGACTCAGGCCCGGGAGGTCCAGGAGAACGCCCGGGTCCTGGCCATGGTAGATATTGCTGCCGGGCTGGCCGACGTGGCGGTGCGGAACAACTACACACGGCCCGCGCTGGAGGAGGAGCCCATTCTAAGCCTGAAAGAGTCCCGCCATCCGGTGGTGGAAACCCTCCTGCCCCTGGGCGAACGGTTCACGCCCAACGACCTGGAGATGGACCCTGGGAAGAGCCAGATCCATATTATTACCGGGCCCAACATGTCCGGCAAGAGCACTTTTCTTCGCCAGGTGGGACTGGTGGTAGTGCTGGCCCAGATGGGGTCTTTCGTCCCGGCGGAAAAGGCCCGCATCGGTATCGTGGACCGGGTCTTTACCCGGGTAGGGGCCAGTGATAATCTGGCGGGGGGCGAGAGCACCTTCCTGGTGGAAATGGTGGAGACGGCCAATATTCTGCACAACGCCACCCCTCGAAGCCTGGTGCTGCTGGATGAGATCGGGCGCGGCACTTCCACTTACGATGGACTCTCTATCGCCTGGGCAGTAACCGAGTATATCCACCAGAACCGGCAGATGGCCGCCAAGACCCTCTTTGCCACCCACTACCATGAACTGGTATCCCTGGCCGATGCCCTGCCCAGGGTAAAAAATTTCAACGTGGCGGTTCGCGAGCATGGACAGGAAGTGGTTTTTCTGCGTAAGATTGTACCCGGCGGAACCGACCGGAGCTACGGTATTCACGTGGCGCAGATGGCCGGCCTTCCGCCCCAGGTGATCCGGCGGGCCGGTGAGATTCTGGCTTCACTCTCAGACCAGGACAGGCGGTCTGTTGCAATCGAGACTCGCACGGAACATAAGACCCAGATCGAACTATTTGAAGTTAGGGCAAAAGCACTCCGCGCCGACTTTGAACAGATCGACATCAATACCCTGTCACCCATTGAGGCCTTGAACCTGTTGGACAAACTGAAGAAAAAGCACGGCCTGTGATGCCACTATCTCGAAGAGTTTCTAGTTCCTGGTTTCGAGTTACGAGTTGTGATCCCAGGGGGATTCGTGCGAACAATATTCCGGTGGCACTGTCCTCCCGGTGGTTGGCTTCAGGCTTTGCTTCTCACTCTTCGCTCTTCGCTTTTCGCTTTGTATTGCTCCTGCTGCTGCCACTGCTACTATCGGCACAGGCAAAATACGCCGGGGAGCTGTTCGAGTTTCCCGGCGATGCCCGGAGCGTGGCCATGGGGTGTACCGGCGTGAGCAGCACCCATGAAGCGGCAACCGGCTTTTACAATCCAGCCTTGGTAGGATGGCCCCATCAGCCCAGCCTGACGCTGGCCCATCGGGAGCAGTTCGGCGGTGTGGTAAGCGCCGACCTCGTGGCTGTGAGTTTTCAGCGCTCCTCTGATCTGGCGGTTCACCTCGGCCTGGTGCGGCGCGGGGTGGATGACATCCCCGATACCCGCTTGGCCGACACCAATGGCGATGGTATCCTGGAAGACGATGAGCGACTGGTGCCTGAGAAAATCCGCTATTTCAACCAGCGGGAATGGGGGATCCTGCTGTCGGTGGCCCGGAAAAACCAGACGGGCTGGCGCTGGGGTGCCAGTGCTAAACTGGTGGGGCAGTGGCTGGCCGGGGAACTGGGCCTGGGCCTGGGATTCGATCTCGGTGTCTGGCGCGCTTTTGGACGAAGCCTTTCGCTCGGCGTGATGCTGCAGGATGTAACCACCACCCAGGTGCACTGGAGTACGGGGCGGTGGGAAACGACGGCGCCCAGGGTGACTACGGGCCTGCGGTGGGATTTTACCCTGCCCCTGATCCGGCGGGCGGTTGCTGTCGAAGGGGAGCTCACCAGCCGCCTGGATGGTCAGCGCCTGGAGCGGTTCGTGGACCTGGGGCCGGTTAATCTGGGGCAAGTTGTTTTAGGGCCGGTCAGTGTCATGGCCTCCCTGGGCCTTGAGCTGGCCCTCAATGACAACCTGCGGTTGCGGGCCGGCAGCGCGACCCTCTACCCCTTTACCCTGGGAGCCGGGCTCAGATTCAAGGCCTTCAGCCTGGACTATGCCTACGTCGGGGATACGCGGGCCGGGGTTTTTGAGCCTACACACCAGCTCTCCATCAACCTGTTCCTGGAAACCCTGCGCTCATTCCTTGAGGCGGGGTGATGCCGCTTCCTTTTTCCCCTGGTGGCGGCGCTGGATGATGATCGGTTCTATCTGTTAAAATTTTAAAGGCTTATCGACACGGTATCGTTGATTATTGCCGCAGAACATATTAGTTTCTGATCCAGTATTCGGGCGGTTTTTATGGTCATAAGTATGACAGGATACGGACATAGCCGGGTTACGCGCGACGGCGTGACCCTCTTCACCGACATTCAGTGCCTGAACAGCCGGTTCTTTGACCTGACCGCAAGACTGCCCAGGGTGATGCAGAAATGGGAACTTCAGGTGCGCCAGGCGGCCCAGGAGGCCCTGCCCAGGGGAAAGGTCAATATCACTGTAGCAGTTACTATTGAAGAGGAAACCGGCGCCTCCATTCGGCTTAACCGTGCCAAGCTGCGGCAGTATCAGGAGCTGTTCAGGCAGATCCAGGAGGAGCTGGCCCTGCCGGAGGGCCCTTCGCTCTCACACTACACCGCCGTAGGCGATATCATTACGGTGGAGGATGTGGACCGGGACGACCTGCTGCGGGAGCTGTTGATGCAGGCCCTGAAGGAGGCCCTGGCAGGTGTGAAGGAGATGCGGCAGGCGGAGGGGACCAATCTGGCCGCCGACTTGATGATGCGCCTGGCCCTGGTGCAGGAGGAAACGGCGGCTATTGAGCGGCTGGCTACAGAGCGCCGTGCCGGAGACCTGGAGCGATATCGCAGCCGGATTCAGGAACTCATGGACGGCGTCCCCGTTGACGAAGGACGGCTGTTACAGGAAGCAGCCGTTCTGGCGGACAAGCGGGATATCACTGAAGAGTGCACTCGACTCAAGAGCCACATGGAACTGTTTCGGTCTTACATTGAAGACGAGGACGACACGGGCAAGCGACTGGGATTTCTCCTTCAGGAGATGGGGCGGGAAGCGAATACCCTGGGTTCTAAGACCGACCACATCGACATCAGCCATGCGGTGGTACGGATTAAAGATGAGCTGGAAAAAATCCGCGAACAGGTACAGAATGTCTTATGAGTAGGGGTCGGCTAGTGGTCATAAGCGCGCCGTCAGGAGTAGGGAAAACAACCATCTGCAAGCATTTACTGGCGTCTCATCCTGACTGGCGCTTCTCGGTTTCAGCAACCACGCGCCCCCGTAGGTTCGACGAAACCAATGGGAAGGATTATACCTTCCTTACCAATGAACAGTTCAATAAGTATGTGGCCGACGGCAAGTTCGTGGAGTCGGCATGGGTACATGGCCAGCGCTACGGTACCCTGCGCTCCATCCTGGAGGATACCGTGGACCAGGGAAGGACCCTCTTGCTGGAGGTGGATGTCAAAGGCGGCATTAACATCAAACGGCAATTCCCGGAGGATACCATCGCTATCTTCATCGACCCGCCCGACCTGGAGACCCTCTCTCGGCGTTTGAAGGACCGGGGGACCGAAAACCAGGCCCTGATCGAGAAACGGATGGCGCGTATCCCGGAAGAGCAGGCGTACAAGAAAGATTACGATTACGTTGTGGTCAATGATGACCTTGACCGCGCTGTCAGCGAAGTTGAAGCCATAATCATGGAGGTGAAATGAAGGTAGAGACACTGTCATTCCAGGAGATCCTCAAACGTACCCCGGATGTGTTCGAGGCGGTCGTGGTTGCCGGCCAGCGGGCCCGGCAGATCAATGCCCGGCGGGCAGCCGAAAACGTAGACTTCGAGGATGAATATTCCGAAGAGGATTTTCCTCTGGTAAACTCCGTTGATGAGGATGCTTATGTAGAGGAGGAAAAGTCCACCGTCCTGGCTATGGGGGATTTCCTGAATGATCGACTGAACTGGCGCTATTTCGAGCCGGAGAGTGAGGAAACTTCGGAAGAGTCCTGAAAAATTGAATAGATATCATGTCCCAGCCTGTTGACCATGCTGTCCGCTATCTTCGGCGTCACCAGAAACTTTACGGTGACCAGCTGATCCTGGATCGGCCCATCTTTCCCGATGCGCTGCCCCCGGTTCCCAGGGAGGGGGACGATCAGGCGGTAGCCCTGGCAGACTTTGAGGGGGAGATTCGCGATTGCCAGCAGTGTCCCCTGGGGGCCACGCGGACCAGGTTTGTCTTTGGAGTGGGTAGCCCGGCGGCGGACCTGGTATTCGTGGGGGAAGCTCCCGGCTTCGAGGAGGATCGCCAGGGGGAACCCTTTGTGGGCAAGGCCGGCAAGCTGCTGGATCGAATACTGGCAGCCATCCAGCTTTCCCGCCAGGACGTTTACATTTGTAACATCCTCAAGTGCCGACCACCGGGCAACCGGGACCCCCAGTCCTCCGAGGTGGAACAGTGCCTTCCCTACCTCCAGGAGCAGCTGCGGATCATCCAACCCAAACTCATCGTAGCCCTCGGTCGGGTGGCGGCGAAAACCCTCCTGGGGGTGGAGGAAAGCCTTAAGAACATGCGGAAGCAGGTGTACAACTTCGAGGGAGTGGAGCTGCGGGTCACCTATCACACCGCGGCCCTGCTGCGCAACCCGGCGCTGAAAGTCCCGGCCTGGGAGGACTTTCAGGCCATCCGTGACCGCTACCGCGAACTGGTGGGCCTGCCGCCGGTAAAGAGCGAGGGCAGGCCCCAATCAGCGGGCGAAAGAACCGAAAACTGAGGAACCGTTATGGCGAAGAAGGAAGATGGGGAATTACGCCTCCCGCCCCAGAACCTCGAGGCGGAGCAGGCGGTTCTGGGGGCCATCCTGATGGATCCTAAGGCACTGGACCGGGTGTTGCCTCTCCTACCTAAAAACGCCCTCTACAAGGAGGCCCATAACCGTATCTACGACGCCATGCTGGAGCTCCAAGGCATTGGGGAGCCCGTTGACACGGTGACCCTCACTAACCATCTGACCAAGCAGGGGATGCTGGACAAGGTGGGAGGCGCCTACTATATAACCGGGCTGGTGGACGCGCTCCCCTCGGCGGCCAACGTGGAGCATTATGCCCTTATCGTCCGGGAGAAGCATGTCCTTAGAGAGGTCATCGAAACTGGCAACGAATTAATCGCCGATGCTTTCAGGCAAGAATTGGAACCCATCGAACTGCTGGACTCCGCTGAACACCGTCTTTTTGACCTTCAGCGTCGATCAGGGGGCGCGAAGGTGGTGGGTATTGAGCCGATCTTGCATAAAAGCCTGACGAAACTCGATAAGCAGCATCATGACCGGAAACTCGGGTACACAGGTCTACCATCCGGTTTCCCTGACCTGGATGATATGACCGACGGATTCCAGCCGTCCGATCTTGTTATTCTTGCTGGCCGACCGTCCATGGGCAAAACGGCCCTCGCTCTTGGTATTGCACGCAACACAGCAAAGCTTTATGGCCACAGGGTGGGGTTATTCAGTATGGAAATGTCCGAATACCAGGTAGCCCTCCGGCTTATGACCGCCGAAGCCAGGATTGACTCCCACAAGTTGCGACGGAGGCAACTTGTAAAACAGGATTGGCCTAAAATCTCCCGGGCGGCTGGAGATTTGTCTGAACTACCTATCTATATAGATGACACCGCCGGGTTCAATATCCTGGAGCTCCGTTCTCAAATCAGGCGTCTTAAAGCGGATTACGACATTGAAATGGCTATCGTTGATTACCTCCAGCTTCTTGCAGGACACCGACGGTCGGAAAACCGTCAGCAGGAAATTTCGGAAATGACCCGCTCCTTGAAGGGACTTGCCAAAGAGCTCGATATCGTGATTCTGGCCCTGTCTCAGCTTTCCCGGGCGCCCGAGCAGCGGCCGGGAAAAGACAAACGCCCTATCATGTCCGACCTGCGAGAGTCGGGTGCCATCGAGCAGGATGCAGACTTGATCCTGTTTCTCTATCGGCCCTGGATCTACAGCCGCAAGGACGAGGATCTCGGTAAGGCGGAAGTGATAATCGGGAAGCAGCGCAATGGTCCCACGGGAAAGGTTGACCTTTCTTTTATCGCGAAATATGCAGGATTTGAGTCCACCACTCCAGAGGAACGTGCAGCTCGGTTTGCCGAGGAGGAATTAGAGGAGGAGCCCTTCTGATGCCGGTAAAAGGTCCGGCCCTTGACGGGGTGGTTGATGCCATCAAGCAGATACTCCCCCCGACTCAAGGTCGGGGGCGTGGCCGGTACACGGCCAAATTCAGGACTATCATTGGCAACATGAACCTTGACGGCGACCACCAGGAGGGGATCGAGGAGTTCCTGTGGCGGGCCTACGGGACGGCGAAGAAGGCCCATGCCGGACAGACCCGCAAGTCCGGCGAGCCGTATTTCGATCATTGCTACCAGGTGGCTCTGCTGCTGTCGGAATGGCACCTGGACCCCGTTACTGTTGCTGCCGGGTTCCTGCACGATTCCATCGAAGATACCCCCTATACCACGGAGGAACTCACCGAAGATTTTGGCGCCGAGATATACCACCTGGTGGAGGGGATGACCAAGCTCTCCGACATCAAGTTCCGCAGCCGGGCCGAGCGGCAGGCCGAAAACTACATGAAGATGCTCCTGTCGGTAGCCAAGGACATCCGGGTGATCATCGTCAAGTTCGCCGACCGCCTTCATAACATGCACACCATTCAGCACCTGCCCCTCATCAAGCAGCGGCGCATCGCCATCGAGACGCGGGATGTCTATGCTCCCCTGGCCCACCGCCTGGGCATGGCCCGGGTCGAGTGGGAGCTGGAAGACCTGGCCCTGAGGACCCTGGAGCCGGAGGCGTTCGCCGACCTGGTCAAAAAGGTGCGGGATTCGCGGACGGAGCAGGAGAAGTATATCGAGGAATTCGCCCGCCCCATCCGTGAACTGCTGGAGGCCAACCATATCAAGGCCAGGGTCGTGGGCCGGCCCAAGCATTACTATTCCATATGGGGCAAGATGCAGCACCGCCGGGTCAACTTCGAGGAAATCCATGACCTGCTGGCCCTCCGCATTATCGTGGACCGCCTGGACGAGTGCTACGCCGCCCTTGGAATCATTCACCAGCTCAATACCCCCGTCCAGGAGCGGTTTAAAGATTTTATCGCCACCCCCAAAATAAACGGCTATCAATCCATCCATACCACCGTGGTAGGCCCCACCGGGAAAGTGGTGGAGGTTCAGATACGGACCGAGGAGATGGATCAGACCGCCGAGATCGGGGTGGCGGCCCACTGGCGCTATAAGGAAGACAACCACGGGGACGGCTCTCCCATGGACCGCCAGGTACGCTGGCTGAGGGAGCTGGTGGAAGTGGTCCAGAGCGAAAAGTCCACCCCCGAGGAGTTTCTGGATCTCCTCAGCATCGACCTATTCAAGGACGAGATTTTTATTTTCACGCCTAAGGGTGATCTTGTCCAACTGCCGGTTGGGGCCACGCCGGTGGATATGGCCTTTGAGATCCATACCGAAGTTGGGCTCCATTGTATCGGAGCCAGGGTCAACCGTAAAATTGTACCACTGAACACCGTGTTGAACAACGGCGACTCGGTGGAGATCGTTACTTCCGAACACCAGACCCCCGGCCATGCCTGGCTCAAGTTTGTCCAGACGGGAAAGGCGAAAACCCACATCCGGAGGTTCATCCGGCGCGCCCAGCTGCAGGAGAGTATCCGCCTGGGACGTGAAATGATGGACAAAGCCCTCCGCCGCCTGAAGCGCACTTCTCTCAAGAAGGAGCTGCGCAAAGACCCGCAAAGGGCGGGCTATGAGACCGAGGATGCCCTGAATGCGGCCCTAGGGCGCGGGGATGTTACAGTTCGGCAGATAATCGAGAAATTTGTGCCGGATCTCGTTCCGGAAAGCGTGGGTCTGGATAAGAAACTGGCCCAGCCTCCTACTAGCCGATTGCGGAAATCGGCCCAGGGGGTCCGGGTAGACGGTATATCCGACCTGCTCATCTCCCTGGGAAAATGCTGCAACCCGATCCCCGGCGATGAAATCATCGGGTTTGTTACCCGAGGCCGGGGGATCACGGTGCATCGAGTGACCTGTGCCAACCTCCCCTTGATCGGCGGAGATCAGGATCGCTACGTGGAAGTGGAATGGGATGTGGACAAACGGCGGGATTTTGTGGTCCAGCTGAAGATCGTAGCAGAGGGCCGCAGACACTTCCTCAAAGACGTCACGGAATCTACCTCGAAGCTGAACACCAATATTGTCAGCGTAGATATGACGGTGGAGGAAGGCATCCTGACCCTCTTTATGGCAATAGAAGTGGCTGGCATTCGCAAACTGGAGCGAATCAGGAACCGCTTAAAAATGATTCCCGGAATCATATACATGGAGCGTGAATAAACATGAACAGCAGTAACAGTGTCACCTACACGAAGAAAGACGTGACCCAGCTGGTAGCTGAAAAGATGGACAAGCCGGTATCCCAGATGAAGGCCCCGGTGGACGCGGTCTTTGAGTCCCTCAGGGAAATCATGAGTAAAGACCACCGTGCGTTGCGGGTTGAGATCCGGAACTTCGGCGTGTTCGAGGTGAAACCTACCAAAGCCAAACCCCGGGCGCGCAACCCAAGGACCAACGAAGAGGTCTACGTCCCGCCCAGAAGGAAGAGCCACTTCAAACCCGGTCGGCTGCTCAAGGGGGTCCTCAGGGAACCGTTGGAAAATCTTTAGGCCTGCCCGGCCGGTGGCGCGTATCCTCGGCATTGACTACGGTGAACGACGTATCGGCCTGGCTGTCTCCGACCCTACTCACGTCATTGCACAGCCCCTCACGACCCTCATCCGGGAGGACTCAGGGGCGTGGTGGGATCGGCTGGCGGCGATTATTGCCGAGCAGGAGGTGGAGGCCATCGTGGTGGGCTATCCACGCACGCTGAAGGGAACCGCTTCCCGGCAGACCGAAGCGGTAGACCGGTTTATTACCCGGCTCCAGGAACGGGAGTCGTTGCCAATTTACCGCTACGATGAACGCCTTACGTCCGTAGCTGCCAGGAAGGCCCTGACACAGCAGGGGATCAAGACCGGACACCGGAAGGAGGCGGTCGATCGCACCGCCGCCGCCCTGATACTCCAGGATTTCCTGGACAGCCAGCGATGAAAGGCCGGGACATCCTCACCCGGGGGCGGAACCTGCCCACTTCAGGGAAGTTGGTGCTGGCAGGGGTGGTCACCGGGCTAAGCTTCCCGCCGGTTCCCCTGGGGTGGCTGGCCTGGATAGGTCTGGTGCCCCTTATTGATGCGTGGCTGAAGTCACCCTCCCCCTCCCGTTCGGCCTGGTATGGTTTTCTCTGGTCCCTGGGATTTCTATTTGTGGTGATGTACTGGCTGGCGTTCAATACCGGGACCTACTGGTGGGCGGCTATAACGAGCATGGTTGCAGCGGTTCTGTTCCTGTCGCTTAACTATACCCTCATCGGCTGGTGGTTCGGCTGGCTCCATGCCTGGCGGGGACGAGTGGCCCTGTGGCTGCTGCCCCTGATTTGGGTGAGCGTGGAGTTCCTCCGCAGTTTCGGCACCCTGGGCTTTCCCTGGATTGCCCTGGCTAACGCCCAGACCGGCTTCCTCCTGCCCATCCAGAACGCCGAAATCTTCGGCATATACGGCCTCAGCTTCTGGGTTGTCCTGGTTAATGTCCTGGTGGTAGAGCTGTGGCACGCGCGTGAGAAGCTGATCCCCGCCCTGATGCTGACGGGCGTAGTCCTGCTCCCCTGGCTGAGCGGCTGGCTGTTGCTGCCCGAGGTGCCGGCGCCTACCCTGCGCGTGGGAGTGGTTCAGCCGAATGTCAATGCCGCCGAGAAGTGGATGCCGGGAATTCAAGACCGGCATATCAACCAGCTCATCGCTCTCACTCGCGAGGCAGCCGTGGACTCCCCCGATGTGGTCTTCTGGCCGGAGGCGGCCACGCCGCTCTTCCTGCGAAGGGGAGGGCGGGGCTATTTACGGCAGATACGGGAGGAACTGCGGCTCCTGGGACTCCCGGTCGTGACCGGGATGCCGGACTATGAGCGGCGGGGGGATGGCAAAGTCCGCTACTACAATGCCGTGGGCTATATTGACAGCCTGGGCCTCCGGGACCGGCAGTATAACAAGATCCACCTGGTCCCCTTCGGGGAGTACATCCCCCTGTCGAAGTGGATACCGGCCCTGAATTCGCTCAACCTGGGGCAAGGCAACTTCACCCACGGAACCGATTACACCGTCTTTTCCTTAGAAAACCCTTCAGCGGAGCTGGACTCAATTCCCTTCAGCGTTGGCGTGTGCTTTGAGACAATCTTCCCGGGCCTGAATCGCAGGTTCGTACGGGAAGGCGCCAGCTTCCTGGTGGGAGTCGTGAACGATGCCTGGTACCAGACCTCATCCGGCCCCTACCAGCATGCCGCCCAGGCCCGCTACCGGGCGGTGGAGTTCCGCCGGCCTATGGTGAGAGCTGCCAATACCGGGATCAGTATGGTGGTGAACCAGGCCGGCCGGGTGGTAGCCCGGATGGGTCTCAACCAGGAAGGCGTCATGACGGCTGGAATCGCCCCTTCCACCAGGATGACCATCTACGCCCGGTTCGGCGACCTGTTCGCCTGGCTAAACGTTGCAGCGGCTATCGGTCTTACCATTTTCGCTTATGTCAGCTACCGTCATACTGGAAGGCAGCCCCATGCGGCGTAGGACTGCTGTTCTTGCTCTGCTGGCATCTCTAGCCTGGGTGCCGCAACTGTGCGCCCAGAACGCCGAGGGGCCTTCCGAAGGGGGCGCGCTGCTCCGGTCACTGATCATGCCCGGCTGGGGGCAGCACGTGCTGGGCGACCATAGGGCGGCCCGGAAGCTGGCGCTGGTCGAGACCGGCCTGTGGCTGAGCTATGCTGTCACCCGGGGTGCCGCCGGCTGGTATCAGCAGGATTACCGCGCCTTCGCCGCCCTTCACGCCGGCATCGATTACTCCCTGGAACCGGATAAATTTTACATCTTTTACTATCGCCTGGGACGGTACGATTCCATATACGAGTACAACCAGGTTCAGCTGCGGCAACGCAGTATCAGCGATATTTATCGCTTGGGCGAGGGGAATAACTGGCAATGGGACGATCCCGCTAGCCGTGAGCGGTACAACGACCTGCGCCGGGCCAGTTTAATGGCGGCCAAGGGGGCCTCCTTCATCCTGGGGGGCATGGTGGTAAACCGGGCCGTAGCCGCCATCCACGTGCTCTTTCTTTCCCGTCTCGAGGTGGCGGTGTCGGCCCGCTGGACACCCCTACCCGGCGGCGGCAGGGTCAGTGTTGACTTGTTGCGGTAGTATGCTGTCCCCTGGAACTGATGACCTGTCCGCTGCGGGGGTCTCCAAAGGACCTCTCTCAGGCTGGCTGCAGAGGGGCGACTACAATCCCCTGGTCAGGGTTGCCCTCGCCGTCGCCGGGCTGCTGGCCGTGTCATTGTCCAGGGACCTGTTTCAATTCGCATATGCAGCTGTCGTGTTTCTGTTGTTGTGCCTGTTACTGGGCTTGCCCCTGGCGCCCATAGGAGGCAGCGTCAGGGTCATGCTCCCCTGGACCCTGGTCTTCTTCGCCGTTCACCTGGCCTTTTCCTATCTTGCCGGGCCGCAGCCGGGGCTGGGACCGGTTCTCCGCCGGGAGTCCATCGTACTGTTCCGGTTTATCGGCCTGGCCGGAGTGATGGGCGTTCTGCGGGAGAGAATGGACGCTCAGTCCCTGGTGGACAGTATTAAAACCTTGGTGGACCGTTTCCGCATCAGAAGCCACCGGGTGGAGGACTTTCTGCAAACGCTGCGGCTCATCCTGGTATTTATCCCCCAGGTGATGCGTGAATACCAGAGCCTGGAGCGTTTCAACCTGGCGCTGGGGTTTACGCCGCCGGGCACTCTACGGGAAAAAGTCAGGTTTTACGGCGGCAACCTGCTGCCGGTAATGTCACGTTCCCTAACCCGGGCGCACCAGCTGGGGGAGGTCATGAGCCTGAGGGGGTATGGGCAGGTCATTCCCCGGGGGCAGCTCACCCCCCTGCCGTTCAGGTTAAAGGATAGCGCGGCAGTGGCGGCCATTACGGTACTCCTGGGCAGCTCGGGATGGGTGTTTTAAATTTCAAGCTGCTCGTTGAATACGATGGTGCGGCTTTCCACGGATGGCAATTCCAGCGCCGGGAGCGGACCGTCCAGGCCGAGATGGAAGTAGCCCTGCGGCAAGTGACGGCGCAGCGGGAGGTCACGGTCATCGGGGCCGGTCGCACGGATGCCGGCGTACATGCCCGCGGGCAGGTGGCCAGCGTGAGACTGGACACCACCATCCCGCCGGAACAGCTGCGGTTGGCCGTCAACAGCCACCTGGCGGAGGACGTCCGGGTCCAGGCCATCGAGGTGGCCCCCGATGACTTCCATGCCCGGAAAAGCGCGGTAAGACGCCGGTACAGCTATACACTGACTACCACCCGGCCCGTTCTCGGGCGGCAATACGTGTGGCCCGTGAGGCATCCCCTTGACCGGGACCTGTTGATGCGGTGCGCCGAACAGGTCATCGGGAGGCACGATTTCGCCGGGTTCGCAAAGGCCAACCCGAGCGTGGATTCCACCAGCTGCCGCGTGGAGGTTTCCAGGTGGGAGCTATTGGAGCCCCTGATGGTGTATCACATCACCGCCGACCGCTTTCTCCACCACATGGTTCGCTACCTGGCAGGGACCATGGTGGAGGTGGCGCGGGGCCGATACACCGTGGACCAATTCCGCTCCCAGCTTGAAGAAGGCCCCGGATGCATCACCGTCTACCGGGCGCCGGCCCAGGGAGTGGTCCTGGAGGAAGTGTCCTATGTGTCGGCAGATTCATCGTGAATGCAACGTGAAGTTTATCGGATTTGGCGGTTATGAGTATCAACATCGGCAGAGAGAACATATGAGGTACGGGCACAGAGCGATCCTCCTGGCCGGACTGCTGTCATTCGGGCCGTTATTCCTGCCGGCCCAGGTCCAGGACGAAATTGCCCGCAGCCGGGAGACGGCCCTCACCCGGGCCATCCAGCAGGTAAGTCCCGCCGTGGCGGGCATTAACGTCGTCAAGCTGCAGAAAGGTCCCAGCGCCTACAGCCTGCTTTTTGATGACCCTTTCTGGTCCAACATGTTCCCCGAAACCTTCCGCCGGGTTGAAAGCCTGGGGTCGGGACTGGTCCTATCTTCCGACGGCTACGTGGTTACCAACGCCCACGTGGTGGAAAACGCTGCTGAGATCATTATTACCCTGCCGGGGGGACACCAGTACGAGGTAAAAGACCTCTTCACCGATCCCTTGACCGATATCGCCCTTCTGAAGATCGAAGCCCGCGGCCTGCCTGTGGTAAGGTTGGGTGATTCCAATGACCTGATAATCGGCGAGTGGGCCATCGCTCTGGGCAATCCCCTGGGCCTTTTTGATGTGAGCAAACAACCCACCGCGACCGTTGGCATCATCAGTGGCCTGCACATGGATTTCGGTCACAGGAAGCCGGGCCGGGTCTACCAGGATATGATTCAGACCGACGCGTCCATTAATCCCGGCAACAGCGGCGGACCGCTGGTTAATGCTGAGGGAGAGGTGATCGGGATGAACAGCTTCATCTTTACGGAGAATCGATACTCCGCCGGGTCGATCGGTATTGGGTTTGCCATCCCCATCAACCGAATCAAGGAAGTAGTAGAGGAGCTTAAGACTAAAGGTCGGGTGGACCGGGGTTACACCGGTATAGCGGGTCGTACTTTAGATCGCTACTATCGGGATGTTTTGAATATACCCTATGCCCGCGGTTTTCTTATCACCTTGGTGGATTCCGATAGTCCCGGGGAAAAGGCTGAATTGAGACCAGGCGATGTGATTTTGGAGGTAAATGGCAGGTCAGTGGGGAGTGTGCGTGAAATTAAGAATGTGATTGAAGAAGACCTTTTAAAGGCGGGGGATACTGTAACTTTAAAAATTTGGCGCGTGGACCGGGAGAACCGGAAAGGAGAGGCGGTGACTGTCAACTTAGTGCTAGGCGTGTCGGAATACTGAGATGATCCCGCGCTACACCACCCCCGAGATGGGTCGCATCTGGAGCGACCAGCACAAGTACGAAACCTGGCTGAAGGTAGAGATCGCCGTTTGCGAAGTGCTGACCGAACAGGGGCGCATTCCGCAGCAGTCCCTGGAGAACATCAGGGACAAGGCCGCCTTCGACCAGGCCCGCATCGAGGAGATCGAGGCCACCACCCGCCACGACGTCATCGCCTTCCTGACCAACGTGGCCGAGCACGTGGGCCCCGACTCCCGGTTTATCCACCTGGGCATGACCTCCTCCGACCTGCTGGATACCTCCCTGGCCCTAGTCTGCCTGGAAGCGGGGCAACAGATCAAGGGCCGTATGGAGGCGTTCCAGCAGCTGCTCCGCGATAAGGCCCGGGAGCATAAGTTCACCTGGCAGATCGGGCGGACGCACGGCGTTCACGCGGAGCCGGTCACTTTTGGCTTGAAGCTGGCCCTGTGGTCCGAGGAAATGGCCCGCAACCTGCGCCGCTGGGAAGCCGCCCTGGAGGACATCGCCGCCGGAAAGATCTCCGGGGTGGTGGGGACCTACGCCCATCTTTCCCCTGAAGTGGAGCAGGAAGTATGCCGACACCTGGGGCTGAAGCCCGCCAGCATCTCCAACCAGATAGTCCAGCGGGACCGTCACGCCAACTACCTTTCCACCCTCGCCCTCACCGGTGCCACGCTGGAGAAGATCGCCCTGGAAGTCCGCCACCTGCAGCAGACCGAGGTCCGGGAGGCGGAGGAGCCGTTCAAAAAGGGGCAGAAAGGCTCATCGGCCATGCCTCACAAGCGGAACCCCATCATCGCTGAGCGGGTCTGCGGGATGGCCCGGCTCCTGCGGGCCAATGCCATGGCCGGGCTGGAGAACGTAGCCCTGTGGCACGAGCGGGATATCTCCCACTCCTCAGTAGAGCGGGTGATCCTGCCCGATGCCACCACCACCCTGGACTATATGCTGCTGAAAATGACCGACCTGATGAAAGGTCTGGCGGTCTACCCGGAGCGGATGGAAGCCAACCTCAATCTAACGGGCGGTCTTATCTTCAGCCAGCCGGTGCTGTTGGCCCTGGTGGAGAAGGGCGCCAGCAGGGAAGAGGCTTACGCCCTGGTTCAGCGCCACGCCATGGCGGTGTGGGAGCGGGGAGGCGATTTCCGCCAACTGCTCCAGGCCGACCCTGAAGTGAAAGGTATTCTGTCGGACGGCGAACTGGATGCCTGCTTTAACTTTGACAACCTGCGCAAGAATATCAACGCGATCTTCAAGCGGCTTGGTATCTAGGAAAGAGGAATTATGAAGAAAGGTGAACTCCTGTACGAAGGGAAGGCCAAGAAGGTCTTCAAGACCGACGATCCCGCCCTCCTGATTCAGCAATTCAAGGACGATGCCGCCGCTGGACAGGCCCGTCTGGCCCCGACAGAAACGTCGGGGCAAGCCGCCGGACAGGCCGGGAAATGCGATGGCTCCTGAAGGGCGTATTATTCTCGTTCCCCTGCTGGTCCTGGTGGTCCTGTCCGGTGTGGGGCTTTTATTGGTTCCGCGTCCCTGGCTGCAAGCGGTGACCGGTTTCCTCTGGGTGTTGTCGGGCCTGTGCCTGGTATTCTTCAGAGACCCGGTGCGAGTGCCGCCGACGGATCCGCTCGCCTTTGTCTCCCCCGCAGATGGCAAGGTGGTGGACATCCAGCCCATTGGATACGATGAGCACATAGGTGGGGAGGCGTTACAGGTAGCCATTTTTCTCTCCCTGTTCAACGTTCACGCTCAGCGGGTGCCCGCCGATGCCCGGGTTGATTCCACCTGGTACCGTCCCGGACGGTTCCTGGCCGCGTTTAAGCCCGAAGCCAGCGAAAAAAATGAACAGGCAGTTACCTGCTTTACCGGAAACGGAGGTAAATTCACGGTCAAGCAGATCGCCGGAACGCTGGCCCGGCGCGTTATCTGCCACATGCGGCCGCACATCTTAGTGCAACGTGGTGACCGCCTGGGGTTCATTCGGTTCGGCTCCCGGGTAGAGATCATTGTGCCGGCCGATTTCCGGCTCCAGGTCAAGATGGGAGAACGCGTAAAGGGGGCCGCCACCATAATAGGATACTTTGTGTAATGAAGCTGAAGAAACGGATCAACAAGCACCATATCCCCAATCTGTTTACACTCCTGAATATGTTTCTGGGGTTCCTGGCTATTATCAGCGTCGTGGAGGGGAATTATATTCGTGCCGCTTATCTCATCATCGGCGCGGCCATACTCGACGCCCTGGATGGAAAACTCGCCCGGCGGATTCAGCAGCCGTCCCAATTCGGTGCGGAGCTGGATTCCCTGGCGGACACAGTCTCTTTCTGTCTCGCGCCAGCACTCCTGATCTGGGCACTGTACGCCCGCGATTTGCACCCGATACTGGGAGCCTTGATCGCCGGTGCGCCCCTCTACTTCGGCACCCTGCGCCTGGCACGATACAATGTGGGACAGCATTCCAAGCCCCAATCCTATTTCGAGGGGCTCCCCTCCCCGGTGAACGCCCTGGCGGTAGTGGCGCTGGTGCTCTACTACTACGACCATGGTCAAAGCGCCGCAAAAGTGGTCTTGCCTATGATAATGGCCACTTCCTTCCTCATGATTAGTCCGGTCAGGTATCCGAAAACTCCCAGACTCACGTTTCATGCCGGGATTGGCAACGCGTTTTACCTCGTGACTATTATAATAGCCCTGGCCGCGCTGCCGATATTCGGTGGTCGTGTCGCACTGCCCGTCGTATTGGTCTACATACTCAGCGGGCTCGTGCGGTGGCTCACCAGGGCCGATTCCGCTGTGGACCTGCAATCGGTAGAGAAGGAAGCTTGAGAGCGCTCATCTACATTACCCCGAAGGAGGGGATACTGGACCCCCAGGGTTTGACCGTGGGCAAGGCGCTGCGCAGCCTGGGGATGGAGGAGGTGACCGGCGTGCGCATGGGCAAATATATTGAGATGGAGCTGCCAGGGATCACCAGCAAAAAGGCGAAGAAGATCACCAGGCAGGCCTGTGACCGCCTCCTGGCCAACCTGAACATCGAGTCCTACCGCTTTGAGATAGTGGAGGAGACCTAGTGCGGTTCGCCATTCTCGTCTTTCCCGGCTCTAATTGTGATCACGATGCCTACCACGTAGTGCGGCACGTTTTAGGTGAGGAAGGGGCCTTTGTCTGGCACCAGGAGCGCTCACTGGATGGCTTTGACGCCGTGATTATTCCAGGGGGCTTCTCTTACGGCGATTATTTGCGTACCGGCGCCATCGCCCGGTTTTCACCCATCATGTCGGCGGTGCAGAAATTTGCTCAACAGGGAAGACCGGTTATGGGTATCTGTAACGGCTTCCAGATTTTGGTGGAAGCCGGGCTCCTGCCGGGGGCGCTCATCAGCAACCGGAGCCTGCGGTTTATCAGCAGGATAGTGCACCTTAAGCCCGAGGGGAACAGCAGCCTGTTTACCGCCGGTCTGGATGCCAACCGAACCTACCGGATGCCCATCGCACATCAAAGCGGGAATTACGTGATCTCGCCCGATGCGCTGAACCGGTTGGAGCGGAACGGCCAGATCGCTTTCCGCTATGCTACGCCGGTGGGCGAGGTATTCCCTGAAGCCAACCCTAACGGGTCAGTGAGTAATATCGCCGGTGTTCTGAACCGGGAGAAAAATGTGCTGGGCCTGATGCCGCATCCCGAGCGGGCCGCAGAAACGATCGTGGGCTCGGATGACGGCCTGGCCCTCTTCAAGTCCATGGTGGGGTACGGCTGATGGCCCTCCCCAGCTACCAGAAGCGGTCTCTGGGATTAATTTTCATCATTCTAATCTTCGGAGCCGTCATAGGGACGATATTGGGGGACCTGCTGGCCCTGTTCCTTCCTGAAGGCGTGGTGAAGCAGTTCTTTCTCCAGTCCGTAAGCTTGGGGACCAGCCCCATGACTCTGGACTTTGTTGTAGGCACCGTGACTTTCGGTCTGCGGGTCAAGTTCAATATCAGCAGTGTCCTTGGCCTGACTGTGGCCTACTATTTCCTGCGCTATTTCCGGTAATTCTTCCATGATTAATTACCTTCTGCAGGTGCCCGACGAAGGAATAAGTGTGAGAAAGCCGGTTGTTTTGTTTAACTTTATTGAGAATCAGATAGGAGGTGCTCATGTCACTGGGCTTTGGTGAAATCCTGGTCATTCTGTTCATAGTCCTGTTGTTATTTGGCGCTAAAAAGCTTCCCGAACTGGCCCGCGGTCTGGGGCAGGGTATGCGTGAGTTCAAGCGTGCGACCAATGAGATCCACGATGAGATCAGGTCGGCAACCAACCTGGACGAGCCGCCGAAGAAGGTGACCGACAGCTCCACCAAGGAGCAGGAAGACTAGCCCGCCGGTTTCTCGACGGTGTCTCCCCAGTTCAGCGAGCGGATCAAGACCTTCCCCGCCGCTCTTAAGGAACAGGGCGAGCTCAACGCGGTCATTACCGATATCTCGTCCCAGGCCCTGGCACGCCTGGGTGGGGGCCAGGCTAAGGGGCCCTTATCGGGCTACCTGCTGGCCATTAAAGACAACCTGAACCTGGTGGATTCCCCCACCACCTGCGCGTCTCGGACACTCGAGGGCTACATTTCACCGTATACGGCCACGCCGGTTCAGCGGCTGCTGGACGCCGGTGCCGCCATCGTCGCCAAGACCAACCTTGACGAGTTCGCCATGGGCTCGTCCACGGAGTATTCCTGCTTTGGCCCCACCCGCAATCCTTACAACCCTGACCTGGTTCCCGGTGGCAGCAGCGGCGGGTCGGCGGTGGTGGTGGCGGCGGAGCTGGTGGATGCTGCCCTGGGAAGCGATACCGGCGGGTCGGTGCGCCAACCGGCGGCGTTCTGCGGCCTCTTCGGCCTAAAACCCACTTATGGCAGGGTTTCCCGGTTCGGACTGGTGGCCTTCGCCTCGTCCTTTGATCAGGTGAGCGTCTTCGCCCGCAGCACCGAGCTGGCTGCCAGGGTGTACGAAGTAATCGCCGGCCACGATCCTCTGGACAGCACCTCCGCTACCGACCCGGTGATACCATTTTCTTACAACGAAGAACTAGCCCGAAGCCTCACCATCGGCATCGCCCGGGAGTACGAGCACGAAGGGCTGGATAAGGAGATCGGTGACCGCTACGGCGACCTTACCCAGTTCCTCAAGAGCGAGGGATTCACCGTCAAGGAAGTCTCCCTGCCCCACACGGACTACGGGATAGCTGCCTATTATATTCTCACCACTGCCGAGGCCTCATCCAACCTGGCCAGGTACGATGGAATTCGCTACGGGACGCGCACACCGGCAGGGAATGACCTGGAAGGGCTCTATACGGATACCCGCAGCAGCGGCTTCGGAGCGGAGGTGCAGCGGCGCATCATGCTGGGAACCTACGTTCTCTCCGCCGGGTACATGGACCGGTATTACATCCGCGCCCAGCGCACCCGCCGTCTCATCCAGCAAGATTTCCTCCAGGCCTTTAAGGAAGTGGACCTCCTGCTTACTCCCACCACCCCAACCCCCCCCTTCCCCATCGGCACCAAGGTTGACGACCCGCTCACCATGTACCTGTCTGACGTCTTCACCGTGCCCATGAGCCTGGCCGGGGTACCGGCCATGAATATCCCTGTGGGCCAGTCCCGCAGCGGATTGCCCATCGGGCTGCAGCTGACAGCGAGCTACTTCGGGGAGGAAACTATTTTCCAGCTCAGCCGTTTTATCGAGCAAAGATATTCTGTCTGATACATGCTCGAGTTTCAACAGCCCTGGTGGTTGCTCCTGCTGGTGCTGGTGCCGTTTCTTTATTGGTGGTACCTGCGGCTGGGGCACAGCCGGGAGGGCGTGCTCCGGTTCTCTTCACTAACTCTGTTTGATCCCGCCGCCGTCCGCTCCGGCAGTTTGAAAGCGGGCCTCTTGCGAGGCGCGAAATTTCTCCTCCTGGCCCTGGTGGTTCTTGCCCTGGCCCGCCCCCGCCTTGCCGACGTAGTAAGGGAAACCAGGGTTGAAGTCATCGACATAATGCTGGTGCTCGATATATCGTCCTCCATGCGGGCAGCCGATTTCAAGCCCAACCGGCTGGAGGCGGCTAAAAAAGTGGCCCGCCAGTTCATCATGGATCGGCCCCACGATCGTATCGGCACTGTGGTTTTTGCCGCCGAGTCCTTCATCCAGTGTCCCCTGACCCATGACACCAACGTCCTGCTCAACCTCCTGGATCAGGTGACCATTGTGGACAAGGAGCACGACGGCACCGCTATCGGAATGGCCATCGCCAACGCTATCAACCGCCTTCGTGATACCCCGGCCGCCAGCAAGGTAATGATCCTCCTCTCCGATGGAAGCAACAACGCCGGAGAGCTGGACCCCACCACTGCCGCCCAACTGGCCCGGGAATTCGACATCAAAGTCTATACCATTGGAGCGGGTTCACAAGGTGTGGCGCCCTACCCGATAAGCGATCCCGTCTGGGGCCAGCGGATGGTGAACGTGGAAGTGGAGCTGGACGAGGAGACCTTGCGCCAGGTGGCGGATATTACCGGGGGCCAATACTTCCGGGCCACCGACCAGCAATCCCTGGCGGAAATCTACGACCAGATCAACCAGCTGGAGCGGACGGAGATCGAGGTCGAGGAGTATCTCAACGTCCAGGAGCTGTACAGCTGGCTGGTGATTCCCGCCAGCGTTCTGGGTCTGGTCCTGCCGGTAGTGAGCATGGGTGTCTTCAGGAAGTTTGTGGGATGATCCAGTTCGCCCACCCGCAGCTGGCCCTGCTGTTCATCCCCTGGTTTGGGCTGCTGGTATGGATCCTTTGGCGTCAGGAGCGTGCAACCCGGCGGCTTAAGGGACTCGGCGAGAGCAGGGTGCAGTGGTACGTGCTGGGCCGGGTGCGGTTCCCCCGCCAGCGGGCGAAAAATGTGCTGTTTTTCCTGGGCCTCGGGTTCCTGATCCTGGCCGCTGTAGGTCCCAAGGTAGGCACCAAAGTGGTGGAACTCAAGCGCCAGGGGGTGGATGTCCTGTTCATGCTGGATACCTCCACCAGCATGGATGCCGCCGATGTCAGGCCCAGCCGGCTGGAGAAAGCCAAGTACGAGGCGGGACGCCTTATTGATGGTCTCCGGGGGGACCGGGTGGGCATGATTGTCTTTGCCGGAACGGCCCACCTGCATTTCCCCCTCACATCCGACTATGCCGCCGCCCGCCTCTTTCTCAACGCCGTGGATACCCGGCTGATCCAGGTCCAGGGGACTGTGCTGGCCGAAGGCCTGGAGCTGGCCACGCGCACCTTGAATCCGGAGACGAAAAAATACAAGTCGGTGGTGATCTTGAGCGATGGCGAGGACCATGACGGCCGGGCTTTGCAGCTGGCCCGGAAGGCGGCGGAAACGGGTATCGTCATCCATACCGTGGGGATCGGGTCCCCTTCAGGGGCGCCGATCCCCATTGAAGGAGGCAAGGAGTTCAAAAAGGACAAGGCGGGACGAATTGTAACCTCTGTGCTCAATGAGCCTATGCTGGAAGAGCTGGCCCGGGCGGGCAGCGGCACATACACCCGGGTGGACAACCGGAGCGGGAATCTGGAAGGGCTGCTGGAGGAGATCCTGTCCATGGAGAAGCGCACCCTCAAGACCCACGAGTTTTCCCAGTTTGAGGATCGCTACCAGCTTTTCGCCCTGCCCGCCCTCATCTGTCTCCTGCTGGAACTGCTCCTGCCGGGCGGGCGCCGGGAAGCGCCAAAAGTGCGGAGCCGGTATGCCTAGAGCCCTGGTTGTGTTTCTCCTGCCGCTACTGCTCCTGAGCCAGGCCCCCACCGGGGACTCCCCGCCTTCGCCGGCCGTTCCCCCCGAACTGCAGGAGGTGTGGCAGCAGTACGAGCGGCTGGTACGAGAGTATCCCGACCGCCCGCTGCTCCACTATAATTTCGGCAACCTGGCCTACGGCGCCGGCGAATACCAGAAGGCCCTCCAGGAGTACCAGACAGCCCTGCAAACCGGCGACCGGGAGGCCCAGGCCAGGGTCTTTTACAACCTGGGCAACAGCCTTTTCCGTTCGGGCAATATCGAGGACAGCAGGAGTTTCTATCGCAAGGCCCTGGAGCTGAACCCAGACGATGAAGACGCCCGCGTTAACTACGAGCTGGCCCTGCGGCTGGCCGAGCAGCAACCCCGGCAGGAAGAGAGCCAGTCTCCGGCCAGGAAACCGGACGCTGAGAAGGAGACTCCCGATCCTTCCGGCCAGGAGTCGTCCCAGGATCAGTCAGGCAGCCAGGAGGACCAGTCCGGGCCGGAAGAGCAGCAGGAGGATTCCCGGGCCCAACAGGAACAGGAGGAGGCGAACCGGGAGCAGATGGACGAACAGTCCGCCGCCGACCAGCAGCAGAGCCAACCCCGGGATGACCTGAAGCGCGAGGAAGCCGAGGCCATCCTGAACGCCCTCCGGGCCGACGAGGAGAACCTCATGAAGCGGACCTATCGTCCGCCGGTTTCCATCAAGCTGGAGAAGGACTGGTGAAGATGTTCACCGCAGAGAACACGGAGAGCGCAGAGAATCTTTTTGAAGAAGCTAGCCAAGAAGAAGCGGCGAAGGAAGAAAGAACGGACGGAGGATTAGGGGGGGTAGCCATGCTACTGGTGGCTTGGGGACTGGCAATTCTCATCTCAATCATGGTGATGGTTGTGGTTATGGGTTTAATTGTCGGTGTTGGTTCTATAATTCAAATTAACGTACCTGAGTGGATAGTCGTTATTGTTGCATTCATTTTGAGCATGTTCGTAATCAGTCCGCGGCTGACGCATTGGTTTTTTGATCTTGTTAACAGACGCGTTTCACCCAAGTGGCGATTGTCTTTCCAAAATAAGCCAATCCCATCAGAGTATCTCACTTACAAGTATGGGCAGGCAACAGACAAACGATGGGAAAGAGGGTGGCGACTTTGGATGATCTACGCAATTGTCGCAATCTTCTGGGTCTACATGGTTTTCCTTTATAAACCAGAGCCTTAGACCTTATGGGTTTGTCAAGTATATTAATCCCATTCTTTTTAATCATTAGGACTATTTCTACAGAGAAGGCTTTGAAACAGGTTGATATAATCAACATTCTATCTCTGCGTACTCAGCGTGCTCCGCGGTTAAAGTGGCTACGCCGAGGCCTGCCACTGCTACTGCTACTGCTACTGCCACTGTTTTCC
>CAZULW010000027.1:0-27607 GCA_964621455.1 uncultured bacterium | reverse complement strand
CCGTGAGGGGGGCCATACCGTCGGTGCCGGCGTGGTGACCGAGGTGATCGCGTAACCGCGCCGCTGGTGGGTTGAAAATATGGCTGGTCAGAAAATACGCATCAGTTTGAAGGCTTACGACCATATCCTGCTGGATAAGTCGACGGAAAAAATCGTTCGGACGGCGAAGAATACCGGGGCTCTTGTATCCGGCCCGATTCCGCTGCCCACCCAGCGGACGATTGTTACGGTGAACCGCTCGCCCCACGTGGATAAAAAGTCCAGGGAGCAGTTCCAGACCAAGATCCATAAGCGGATTGTTGACATACATAACTCCACGCCCAAGACGGTGGATGCCCTGATGAAGCTGGATCTGCCGGCCGGTGTGCATATCGAGATTAAGGCTTAGGGATGGCGTCACTCATCGGCGTAAAACTGGGGATGACCCGAATTTTCGATGAATCGGGTTTGGATATCCCCGTCACGGTGGTTCGCGCCGGTCCCTGCACCGTCTGCCAGGTGAAGACCAGGGAGAACGACGGCTATCAGGCGGTCCAGCTGGCGTTTGGTGCGAGGAAGGAAAATAAGACCCCGCGTCCGCTGCTGGGACATTTTCAGAAAGCCGGAATCAAGTCGGCGCGGGTGCTGAGGGAATTCCGAACTTCTGAGAACCATAAGCCCGGCGATCAGATTACCGTGGAAGTCTTTTCCCCGGGGGATACGGTCAAGGTGACCGGCACTTCCAAAGGCAAAGGTTTTACCGGCGTAATGAAGCGCCATGGCTTTCACGGCGGCCACGCTTCACACGGGAAAAAGGACCAGCTGCGCGCTGGCGGCTCCATTGGCGCCAGCTCGGACCCCTCGCGGGTTTGGCCGGGGCTGAAGATGCCGGGGCGCAGCGGCAATGCCCGGTGCACGGTTACCAATCTGAAAGTAGTGAAGGTCCTACCCGAGGCTGACCAGCTGCTTATCAGGGGGGCTGTGCCCGGACCGCGGAACGGCACCGTCATAATAACGAAACAAGAATGAGAATCGAAGTACGCAAACTGGACGGTTCCAGTACCGGCAAGCAGGTGGACCTGAAGAAGGAAGTCTTCGGGATTGAGCCCCACCAGCATGCCGTGTACCTGGCGGTCAAGTCGGAATTGGCTAACAGCCGTCAGGGCTCTGCTTCCACCAAGACCCGTGGCGAAGTGAGAGGCAGCGGCGTCAAGTTGTGGCGTCAGAAGGGAACCGGCCGTGCGCGGGTCGGTGATAACCGTAGCCCGATCAGGCGTGGCGGTGGTGTGGCCTTCGGGCCCAAGCCGCGTTCCTATCATCTAAAGGTCAACCGGAAAGTACGGACCCTGGCGCGGAAATCGATGCTGTCGGCCATGCAGCAGGAAGGGCACATTATTGTTGTGGAGACCCTCGATCTGGAAAGCCACAAGACCAGGCTTATGGCCTCGGCCCTCGACGCTCTGGGCCTGGGGGGAAAGCGGATTATGGTACTGGTGGGCACCCCGTCGGACCGGCTGTGGCTGGCAGCCAGAAACCTGCCCGGTGTTCGGATCAAGTCGGCGGCGGATGTATCCACCTATGACGTTTGGTCCTCCGATTACCTCCTCATCGACAAGCAGGGGGTCAAGAACTTGAATGTTGCGCTGGGCTAGAGACATGGCACTCAAGAATTACATCATCGCCAGGCCTTTAGTCACGGAGAAGATGAGCCGTCTGGAAGAAGAGCAGGGGAAATACGCCTTTGAGGTGCATCCGCGGGCGAACAAGCACGAGATAAAGGCGGCGGTTGAAAAAAAATTCGACGTGAAGGTGGTGAAAGTTGCCACTCAGAACCGTGTGGGCAAGACCAAGAGCATGACCATACGGAGCGGAGGCCGCCCCATCAGGACCCAGGGACGCCGTTCCCACTGGAAGCGGGCCATCGTGACCCTGGCGGAGGGACAGAAAATTGATCTGTTTGTCGCGGAAGGGACCGGATAGCCATGCCGGTGAGAAGCATTAAACCCACAACCCCCGGCCAGCGGTTCATGTCGGTATCCACCTTTGAGGAGCTGACCGGCGATGCCCCTGAAAAATCGCTGACCGAGCCGCTCCGCAGGTCCGGCGGCCGCAACAACCAGGGGCGCATGACCATGCGGCGCCGGGGCGGCGGGCACAAGCGGCGCTACCGCGTTATCGATTTCAAGCGGGATAAGGTCGACATGGAGGGCCTCGTGCGTACTATCGAATATGATCCCAACCGCAGCTGCCGGATCGCCCTGGTCCAGTATGTGGATGGCGAGAGGCGGTATATCCTGGCGCCGGATGGGATCAAGGTCGGGGATATGGTGATCGCCTCCCGGGAAAGAGCCCCTTTGAGGCCCGGCAATTCCATGCCGCTGGCCAAGATCCCGGCGGGGCTCATGATTCATAACGTGGAGTTGAAGCCCGGCAAGGGCGGCCAACTGGCTCGCAGCGCCGGTACCGGGGCCCGCATCATGGCCAAGGAAGGGTCCATGGTAACCTTGAAGCTCCCCTCAGGGGAAGTCCGCCTGGTTCACAAGGACTGTGTTGCCACTATCGGTGAGGTTGGCAACAAGAGTCACGAAAGCGTCGTTCTGGGGAAGGCGGGTCGCTCCCGCTGGCTCGGGCGAAGGCCCAAGGTGCGCGGCGTAGCCATGAATCCCGTGGACCATCCCATGGGCGGTGGTGAAGGGAAGGCCTCGGGTGGCCGCCACCCGGTCTCCCCCAAAGGCGTACTGGCGAAGGGATACAAGACCAGGAAAAAGAATCATCCGACAGACCGCTATATCGTGAAACGAAGGGACTAGAGGAATGGCGCGCTCAGTACGAAAGGGTCCCTATATATCCGAAAAGCTTGCCAGGAAAGTGGAAGAATTGGGCAAGTCCGGTAAAAAGAAAGTGATCAAGACCTGGTCCCGGCGATCCACCGTCACACCTGAATTCGTTGGTCACACCTTTGCAGTCCATAACGGCAATAAGTTTATCCCGGTGTTCATATCGGAAAACATGGTAGGGCACAAGCTGGGGGAATTCGCGCCGACGCGCATCTTCCGTGGCCACGCTGATAAGAAAAAGGTGGTGTGACAGTGGAAGGGGTAGCCAGAGCCAGGCATCTGCGTCAATCACACCGCAAGATCAACCGGGTGTTGAAGCTGGTGCGCGGCCGGGACGTGAACCATGCCCTCAACGTGCTTCATTTTTCCCCTACCAAGGCGTCGGAGTTTATTGAGAAGGCCCTCCATTCGGCCATTGCCAACGTGATGAACGCGCCGGAGGCCAAAGAAGTTGATGTGGACAATCTGTATTTGAAAACCGCCTATGTGGACGGTGGCCCCTCCTTAAAGCGCTGGCGGGCGCGGGCCAGGGGTCGAGCCAGTCGGATTCTCAAGCGTAGCAGCCATCTGACGGTGGTAGTGGCGGAAAAAGGACATCCTGATATAAAGACTGGAGCGTAGACTTTGGGTCAGAAAACCAATCCTATCGGATTTCGGCTGGGGATCAACAAGACCTGGCTTTCCACCTGGTTTGACGAGCGGAACTTCGCCGAAAAGCTCGGGGAAGATATCATTCTACGTCGATATATCCATCATCGCCTGAGCAATGCCGGTATTTCCAGAGTGGAGATCAGCAGGACCCCGAAAAAAGTGACGATCACCATTTACACCAGCCGCCCCGGGATCGTTATAGGCCGGGGTGGTGAGGAGGTGGAACGCCTCAGGAGTGAGATTCACCACCTGGCTGGAAAGGAAGTGCAGCTCAATGTCAGTGAGGTCAAACGGCCCGAGCTGGATGCCAGGTTGGTTGGCGAGAGCATCGCTCAGCAGCTGGTCAAGAAGATCTCCTTCCGCCGGGCGGCCAAGAAGTCTATCCAGTCCACCATGCGCATGGGCGCGGAGGGTGTCCGGATTTGCCTGTCGGGCCGGCTGGGCGGATCGGAAATGAGCCGTACCGAGACGTTCAGGGAGGGACGCGTGCCTTTGCACACCCTCCGGGCTGATATTGACTATGCCCTGGTGGAGGCCAAAACCACCTACGGCAAGATCGGGATCAAAGTATGGATCTGTAACGGCGAAGCGGCTGCCAAGACATCAGCATTCAGGAGTTAGATCATGCTGGCGCCACGAAAAGTCAAGTTTCGCAAGCCGCACCGGGGCAACCGGAGGGGGATGGCCTCCAGGGGTGATGCCGTTGCTTTCGGTACCTATGGTCTGAAAGCGCTGGAAAACGGATGGATTACCAGCCGGCAGATCGAATCGGGCCGGGTGGCCATTGCCCGTAAGGTCCGGAAGTTCGGCCGTATGTGGATCCGCATTTTTCCGGACAAGGCTATTACCCAGAAACCCGCCGAGACCCGCATGGGTAAGGGTAAGGGCGCGCCGGAGTACTGGGTCTGTGTGGTAAAACCCGGCCGGATTCTCTTTGAGATTGAGGGTGTCAGTGCGGAGCTGGCAGCGGAGGCCTTTCGGCTGTGCTCTCACAAACTGCCCATTAAGACCAAAATGGTTACCCGCAGGGCAACGGCGTGATCAGGGAGGAGATATTGGCCATGTCGCCTGACGACCTGCGGAAGCATCTGCAGGAGAGGGAAGCGGAGCTGACCAACCTGCGGTTCCAGAAGACGCTCCAGCAGTTGGAAAAACCCCATGAAATTCGCTGGACCCGTCGGGAAATCGCTCAAATCAAGACCTTGCTGCGCGAATATGAGATGGGACGCCGGCAAGTGAAGACTGAGTAACAGATGGCAACAACCCAATCCAGGCGGAGACAACTAACCGGCGAGGTGGTGAGCAATAAGATGGACAAGACCGTCGTCGTCTTGGTAAGCCGCCGGTTTGCACACCCCGTTTACAAGAAATACGTGACCAGGTCCAAGAAGCATTACGCCCATGACGAGCAGAATGTCTGCCAGGTAGGCGACAAGGTCATCATTGCGGCCACCAGGCCCTTGAGCAAGCTCAAGCGCTGGCGAGTACTGGAGGTAACCCATCCCGCTGTCGAGACCGGGGTTGAGATTGAGACATGATACAGCAGGAATCCCGACTGAAGGTGGCCGACAACACTGGCGCCAAGGTGGCGCTGTGCATCCGGGTGCTGGGAGGATCCCATCGCCGCTACGCCAGCGTGGGTGACCTGATCGTGGTGACAATCAAGTCTGCCATACCCGGTGGCATGGTTAAGAAAGGGGAGAAATCCAAGGCGGTGGTAGTGCGCACCAAGAAAGAGGTGCGCCGACCCGATGGCTCCTATATCCGGTTTGATGATAATGCCGCCGTCCTGCTCGATCAGTCTCTGGAGCCGCGGGGGACCCGGGTTTTCGGGCCGGTTGCCCGAGAGCTCCGGGAAAAGGAATACATGAAAATCATTTCCCTGGCCCCTGAGGTAATCTGAGGATGAAGATCAAGAAAGGCGATACTGTCAAGGTCATTTCCGGCAATTACCGGGGTAAGACCGGTAAGGTTCTCAAGGTTATGCCCAAACGGAACCGGGCCATCGTGGAGGGGATCAACTTCATCAAGCGCCATACCCGTCGCTCACAAAGTAATCCTCAGGGCGGAATTATCGAGCGCGAAGCGTCCATTAATATCTCCAACCTGATGTTGGTGGTGAATAATACCCCCACGCGCGTTGGTTACACGCGACTGGAAGGCGGTAAAAAGGTGAGGTTCGCCAAGAAGATTGGCGAAACCGTTAACGAGTAAATCCGGCTATGACGAAGACCAAGGCAAAGCCGAAAGTCAAGGGAGCTGCAAACGGTTATGTGCCCCGCCTGAGGCAGCTGTACCGGGAAGAAATTCTGCCAGCGCTTCAGAAGCAGGTCAACTATAAGAACGTATGGCAGGTCCCCCGGCTTGAGAAAATAATTCTGAACATGGGACTTGGCAACGCCAAAGAAGACGCAAATATGCTCAAGAGCGCCCTGGATGATCTGGCGGTTATCAGTGGGCAGAAAGGCGTTGTTACCTACGCCAGGAAGCCCATCTCGAACTTCAAGATCAGGACCGGGGATCCCGTGGGAGCCAAAGTAACCCTACGTGGGGAGCGGATGTATGACTTCCTGGATCGGCTCGTGAGCCTGGCAGTGCCGCGCATCAGGGATTTTCGCGGTATGCCCAACCGGTCCTTTGACGGTCGGGGTAACTACAGCTTCGGCATAAACGAGCAGATCATTTTCCCGGAGATTGACTACGATAAAATTGATCAGATTCGGGGCATGGATATTACGGTAGTAACTACAGCCAATACTGACGAGGAAGCCTACGAGCTGCTGCTGGCTCTGGGTTTCCCCTTTCGTCCCAGACCCCAGGCCCAACCATCCACTGAAGGAGCGACAACCTAGTGGCACGCAAAGCATTGGTCATCAAGTCCCAGCGGAAACCGAAGTTCTCCACCCGGCAATACAACCGCTGCACGAATTGCGGCCGTTCGCGGGGCTATTTGCGGAAGTATGGGCTTTGCCGGATTTGCTTCCGGGAGATGGCCCTGCAGGGTGTGATACCCGGTATAACCAAGGCCAGCTGGTAGGAGTATAGATTTCCATGTCCATGTCTGATCCCATTGCCGATTTACTAACCCGGATCCGGAACGCCCACCGGGCGGACAAGCGTTGGTTGGACGTCCCGTCTTCCAACCTGAAAAAGCGGATCTGCCTGATCCTGAAGCAGGAACATTTCGTCCGGGACTTTATACTGGTGACTGATAACAAGCAGGGGATGCTCCGTATCTTTCTCAGCTACGATCATAATGGTGAACCGGTGATTGAGGGTATCACCCGCATCAGCCGTCCGGGACGCCGGGTATACGCTAGTGCGAAAGACCTGCCGCGCGTCCGGGGGGGGATGGGGATTGCCATTCTTACAACCTCCAAGGGGGTGATTTCTGATAAAATTGCCCGCCGGTTGAAAGTGGGCGGTGAAGTCCTGTGTCATGTGTGGTGAAACCTGATGTCACGTATTGGTAAACAGCCGGTACCCTTGCCTGAAGGGGTAACGGTCGAGATTGTGGACCGCGCAGTTACTGTCAAGGGGCCGAAGGGTGATCTTTCCTATACGCACGAAAAGGGGATCGCCGTGGCGCAGCGGGATGGTGAGCTGGTAGTGACCCGGGTCTCCGATGAGAAACGCCATCGGGCACTGCACGGACTGACCCGCGCCTTGCTGGCCAACATGGTCCGGGGAGTGAATGATGGGTTCTCCAAGCAGTTGGACCTGGTGGGCATCGGCTACACGGCGGAACAGAAGGGCCCCAATGTGCTGCTCAACCTGGGTTTTTCCCTTCCTATCTATTTCCAGGCACCACCGGGGATTGAACTGGGGGTGACCAACAAGAACACCTCCGTGCTGGTGAAGGGGATTGACCGGCAGCTGGTGGGGCAGGTGGCGGCGAAGATCAGGTCCTTGCGCAAACCGGAGCCATACAAGGGCAAGGGGGTGCGTTATCGTGACGAAGTTATCCGGCGCAAGGCAGGAAAAACTGTCAGCGCGAAGGCTTAGGTACTGTGATCAAGTCGCACACTAAGAAACTGGAACTGCGCCGGCGCCGGCGTCAGCGGGTGAAGAGTAAGATAGACCGGTATGCCGGTAAGCCCCGACTGGTGGTGACCCGGTCGGCCAAACACATCACCGGCCAGGTGATGGACGATCCGGCCGGCGTGACCCTGGTCTCCGCCTCCAGCATAGAAAAGGCCCTCGCCGACGAGGTACAGGCGGGGAGCAGTAAGACGGACGTGGCCAAACGAATCGGCCTGGTTCTCGGTCGCCGGGCGGGGGATAAGAAGATCAAGGAGGTGGTCTTTGACCGCGGCGCATATCATTACCACGGCCGGGTCAAGGCTTTCGCTGACGGGGCCCGCGAAGGCGGCCTGAATTTCTAGATAGGCGCATCTATGGCGATTAATCCAACCGAATTAGACCTTAAGGAAGAAAACCTCATCCGGATTAACCGGGTGGCGAAGGTGGTTACTGGAGGCCGGCGGTTCAGTTTCAATTCCGTCGTCGCCGTGGGTGACGGCCGGGGTCATGTTGGCATCGGATTCGGTAAGGCCAACGAGGTGGCCTCGGCCATCGGGAAGGCCAAGGAGGATGCCAAGAAGAACCTGTTCAAGGTGCCGGTAATTAACGGTACAATACCCTATGAAATCTGGGCCAAGTTCGGAGCCAGTAAGATTATGCTCAAACCAGCCTCACCGGGAACCGGTCTCATTGCCAGTGCACCTATCCGGGCCGTCCTGGAACAAGCCGGCTATACCGATGTACTGACCAAGTGTACCGGTTCCACCAATACCCTTAATGTAGTTCGTGCAACGGAACGGGCCCTTGCGTCGTTGAAAGACGCCCTTGAGGTGGCCCGCAAGCGCGGGATTTCGGTGAAGGAGCTCTTCGGCTGATGGCCCGGGAGACGAAGCAATTGAAGATCACCCAGATCAAGAGCGGCATCGGCTACGCCCGGCGGACCAAGGATACCCTCAGGGCCCTGGGCATTCGCCGCATGCATCAGACGGTGGTGAAACCCGATAACCCGGCGGTTCGCGGCATGATCGTACGGGTTCGACATCTGGTGAAAGTGGAAGAGGAATGAGCCACCTTATCCAGCTGAAACCGGCCAGTGGTTCAACGCGGGGCCGGAAGCGCCGCGGCCGGGGCCACGCCTCGGGCCTGGGCAAGACTTCCGGGCGTGGCCACAAGGGATGGCATTCCCGGTCAGGCTCCAAGCGGCCGGCCTGGTACGAAGGGGGCCAGATGCCACTCCAGCGACGGATTCCCAAGCGCGGCTTTTCCAATGCGCGCTTCCGGCAGGAGCTGCAGATTGTCAACCTAGAAACTATCGCCACCCTGAAGATCGACAAGGTGGATCCGGCGATCCTGAAAGAGCGGGGCATCATCAAGCACGCCGATGTGCCGGTGAAGGTGTTGGGTAATGGAGAGCTTTCCAGTGCCGTTGAGGTGGCCGCCCATCGGTTCAGCCGGTCGGCGAAAGAGAAAGTCGAAAAGTCCGGTGGAAAGGTTGTGATCCTGCCTCGGAGAATGGTCGCCGGATGATTGAAAAATTCACCACCAGTTTTAAGATTCCCGAGCTGCGGCGGCGGATCTTATTCACGCTCGGCCTGCTGTTCATCGTCCGGCTGGGTGCCCACGTCCCAGTACCGGGCATTAACAGCGAAGCGCTGAAGGCCGCCATGCAGGGCTTTGCCAACACGCTGCTGGGCCTGTACGACATGTTCAGCGGGGGGGCCTTCGCCCAGGCTACCGTTTTCGCCCTGGGGATTATGCCCTACATCACCGCCTCCATCATCATCACCCTCATGGGGTCGGCAGTGCCTTACTTCCAGCGCCTGCAAAAGGAGGGCGAAGAGGGCCGCCGGAAAATTACCCAGATGACCCGTTACGGTACGGTAGCCATTGCTGCTGTCCAGTCATTTAGCGTGGCGGTCTTCCTGCAGGGTTTGGATACGCCCGTAGGCAACGTAGTGCTCAATCCGGGGATCGGGTTCCAGCTGCAAACCGTCGTCACCATGGTGACGGGCACTATCTTCATCATGTGGCTGGGGGAACAGATCACCGAACATGGCATCGGCAACGGGATTTCTCTCATCATTATGGTGAATATCCTCTCCCGGGCGCCTAATGTGCTGTTCAAAGAGATCACCCTGATCAATCAGCAGCTGCGCAACATCCTGTTGGATGTCATCCTCCTTGGCATCATGATCATCATCGTGGGGCTGGTGGTGGGCCTGACTCAGGGCACCAGGAAAATTCCCGTCCAATACGCCAAGCGCGTGGTGGGACGCAAGGTCTACGGCGGTCAGACTACCCATATCCCCCTGCGAATCAACACCGCGGGCGTGATGCCCATTATCTTCGCCCAGGCCATCATGTTCATCCCCAGCACCCTGGGCACCTTATTCCGGGAAAGCGTGTTTGTCCAGGGATTGATGAGCTTTTTCTCCATCGACTCCCCCGTCTACTGGCTCTTGTTCGGGGTGGTGATAATTCTCTTTACCTACTTCTATACCGCCATAGCCTTCAACCCGGTGGATGTAGCGGATAATATGAAAAAACAGGGCGGCTTTATCCCCGGCGTACGGCCGGGCAAGAAGACGGCAGAGTATATCGACAACATATTGACCCGGGTTACCCTGCCCGGCTCTATTTTCCTGGCATTGGTTGCCATCTTCCCCTACATACTGATGAAGGCTACGGGGATAAATTATGACCTGGCAAGCTTCTTCGGAGGGACCAGCCTTCTGATAGTTGTGGGCGTCGGGCTGGATACGCTCCAGCAGATCGAAAGTCACCTGTTGATGCGGCATTATGACGGTTTTTTAAAAAGCGGCCGGATCAGGGGTCGCCGGCGTTTTTAATTGCTCAGAGCACCTTATGATTCACACACGCAGCCCGCAGGAGGTGGAAAAGATTCGGCGGAGCTGTCGCGTCGTCACCGAGACGCTTCAGTTGGTGGCCGATAAGATCAGGCCCGGCGTTACACCAATGGAACTGGACACCGCAGCGGAAGCGTATATTCGAAGCCAGAAGGCGGACCCGGGTTTCAAAGGGTTGTACGGTTATCCGGCCACCCTGTGTATTTCCATCGAGGATGAGGTTGTCCACGGTATTCCTGACGATACTCCCCTGGAGGAAGGGCAGATTGTGGCTATCGATGTGGGGGCGCGGAAGGAGGGCTACTATGGCGATCATGCCCGCACCTTTACGGTCGGCCAGGTTGACGAGCCCCGCCGGCAGCTTTTGACCAGGACCAGGGAATGCCTTGACCGGGGTGTTGAGGCGGCTCGGGCAGGCGGCAACGTGGGTGATATCGGCTACGCCGTCCAGCAGCATGCTGAGAGTGTGGGCTATGGCGTGGTACGGGAATTGGTAGGACACGGCGTTGGCACCAGGCTGCATGAAGAACCGCAGATTCCTAACTTTGGGCGACCTGGGTTTGGCGCTCTACTGCGGGAGGGTATGTGTCTGGCCATTGAGCCGATGATCAATATGGGCGTTAAAGACGTTTACACCCGGGACGACGGCTGGACGGTGTGTACCGTAGATGGGAAACCGTCGGCACATTTTGAACACACCATCGTCATCACCGCCAATGGCCCGGAGGTGTTGACGGGGTATGAGGCGGACTGATATAATGGCGAAAGAAAAAGGTATTCAAGTAGACGGGACCATCGTCAAGACCCTTCCCAACGCCACCTTCAAGGTGCGCCTGGAGGCCGGTCACGAGGTCCTGGCACACGTCTCAGGCAAGATGCGGATGCACTTTATCAAGATCTTGCCGGGGGATACGGTCACCCTGGAGCTGTCGCCGTATGACCTGACGCGAGGCCGGATTATCTACCGTTACAAGTAGCCGCTGAACGAGCGAGGAAAGTGATGAAAGTACGGGCATCGGTAAAAAAGATCTGTTCCAAGTGTAAGGTTATTCGCCGGGGAGGCGTTGTGCGGGTGATCTGCGTTCACGGGCGTCACAAGCAGCGCCAGGGCTGATAGTGACCTGTCAAATGAAGAAAGGACGATAGCTTATGGCTCGAATTGCCGGGATAGATCTGCCCCGCAGTAAATCTGTGGAGTATGCGTTGCCGCATATCTACGGTATCGGCCATTCGTGTTCCCGTCAGATTCTCACTAAAGCCAAGGTGCCCTTCGACACCCCGGTGCGCGACCTTACCGAGCAGCAGGTGGTGGCGATCCGTAATATCATCGCCGATAAACACAAGGTTGAAGGTGAGCTGCGAACGGAAGTGAATATGAACATCAAGCGGCTCATGGATGTGGGCTGCTATCGTGGTCTCCGCCACCGGCGTGGCTTGCCCGTACGCGGTCAGCGCACCCATACCAATGCGCGCACCAGGAAAGGGCGGAAACGCGGGATAGGTACCCGTAAGTAGCGTGTTCGACGGATTCAACCCACCCCCCCCTCACTTCGTGATGCGGCTCGCCGTAGGCGGCCTCGCCCGTTGGCTATGGCCAGAGGGCTACGCCGAGGCCCCCTCCCTTGCAAGGGAAGGGGGACTGGGGGGTGTGTTACGGAAACCTAACGGATAAGGAGCTGATATACTTTGGTAGCAAGACCAACGGGACGGAAGAAGAAAAAGAAGGTTCAGGTAGAGCCTGAGGGCATTGCTCACATCAAGGCCACTTTTAACAATACCGTTATCACGCTGACGAACAAATTCGGCAACGTCATTTCGTGGGCCAGCGGTGGGGTCAGCGGGTTCAAGGGATCCCGCAAAAGCACCCCCTTTGCGGCTCAACAGGCCTCCATGCAAGCGGCCAGGGAAGCTATGGACTTGGGGCTGACCACAGTAGAAGTTCGAGTGAGGGGTCCGGGGAGCGGGCGCGAGGCCGCCATCCGGTCACTCCAGGTGGCGGGACTGGAGATCAGCGCCATCAAGGATGTAACTCCTGTACCGCATAACGGCTGTCGTCCGCCAAAACGTCGAAGGGTATAGGGGAGGGTAATCGAAGCAATGGCAAAGTACCTGGGGCCACGAGGCAAAATCGTTCGACGGTTGGACTATCCGGTCTTTGAATCGCTCAAGTTCGCCTCACCAAAGAGAAACTATCCTCCCGGGCAGCACGGCAACACCCTCAGGAGGAAGGTATCCACCTACGGGTTGCAGCTGCGTGAAAAGCAGCGGATAAAGCACCTTTACAGTGTCCTTGAGCGACAGTTCAGGAACTATTTCAGGAAGGCGGCAGCCAAGGAGGGACCCACGGGATCTAACCTGCTGATCCTGCTTGAATCGCGGCTGGACAATACCCTCTACCGTCTGGGTTTCGCTTCCACCCGGCGGGCCGCCCGGCAGATTGTCAACCATAAACACTTCCTGGTGAATGATCGGGTAGTCAACATTCCATCCTACCAGCTCAAGCCGGGGGACACGATCAGGGTCCGGGAAAAGAGCAGGAAACTGGGAATCATCCACAACGCTATGCGGCGTATTACCGATGATAACCAGATGCCCTGGCTCGAATTGGACAAAGCTAAAATGACCGGTGTTTTTTTGACCAGGCCCCAACGCGACGAGATACCCGAGGTAGTCAACGAGCAGCTCGTCGTTGAATTGTATTCCAAATAACGCGCATAGGGAGGAAATTTGAATGGCAGGTAAGGACGGTCGGTACGATCTTAAAGTTCAGGAACACGACGACCGGCACATAACCCTCATCGTGGAGCCCCTGGAGCGAGGCTATGGCATTACACTGGGGAATGGTATGCGCCGGACACTGCTGACCGCTATTCCGGGTGCGGCAATAACCTCCATCAAGATCGATGGCGTGCTTCATGAATTCTCAACGATTCCCGGCGTGATTGAGGACGTGGCTGATATTATACTGAACCTCAAGCAGGTCCGGTTCAAACTCAACGAATTGAAACCAGACCCGACCACCATCGTCCTGAAAGGTGAAGGCGTTGTCAAGGCCAGCGAAATCGGTAAGGAGACAGACCAGTTTATAGTCCTCAATCCCGATCTGGAAATCTGCACTCTCAACGGCGAGAATGAAATCAAGATGGAGCTCCGTGTCAGCCGGGGGAAGGGGTACCTGTCGTCTGAGACGAACAAGCTCCCCGACGCTCCCATCGGTACTATCTTTCTGGATGCCATTTATAATCCGGTGACTAACGTAACCTTCGATGTTCAGCCTCTGCCGGCCTCGAAAGACCAGCAGGAGCGTCTTACCCTGGATGTCTATACTGACTGTTCCACTACGCCCAAGGATGCCGTGAATTACGCCGCCATGTTGCTTCATGGACTGGCTGATATTTTCACTTTTAAGGAATCGGTCCCTATCGCCGAGGTAGAACATAAAATTGACGAAAAGGACATCCAGCTCCGCAGCCTGCTCAAAAAGAGCATAGACGAGATGGAGCTTTCAGTCCGCAGTCATAACTGCTTGCAAGCCGCTGGCGTTAGGACCATCTATGAACTGGTGACCAAGGAAGAGAACGAGATGCTCAAGTTTAAGAACTTTGGGCGTAAATCCCTCACAGAGCTGGAGGAGAAGCTGGGTGAAATGGGGCTCTATTTCGGCATGAAGATCAACCCCATCCTTATCGAGAATTAGCTGTGTTGGAGGTGACATGCGACATCTGAGGAGGGGTCGTAAGCTGAATCGTACCGCCAGCCACCGAAAGGCGCTTATGCGCAATCTGGCGTCCTCCCTGATCATCCATAAGCGCATTCAAACCACCGATGCCAAGGCCAAGGAGCTGCGCAAATTCGTGGAACCCCTGATTACGTTTGCCAAGCAGGGCACACTCCACGCCCGCCGCCAGGTATTGAAGGCCCTGCCGGGGAAGCAAGGCCAGAGGGTGACTTCGATTCTCTTCGACGAGGTCGCGCCGCAGATGGCCGACCGTCCAGGCGGCTACACTCGAATCATCAAGCTGGGGAACCGCACTAACGACCGGGCACCCGTTTCGCTGATGGAGCTGGTGGACCTCTCCCCGGCCCCGGCCGAATCCACTGAAGAGAGCTCTGCACCCAAAAAGAAATCCAAGGCATGAGGCGGCAACCGGCAGGTCCTCAGCCAGCGGCGTTTTCTTGAATATCACCATCACCACCTCCTGGAAGGTAGTCGTTACGGCTGCCTTTTTTGTTGCTCTCACTGGTCCTTCGTCAGGCTTCCCGCAGGGATCCCTTCGGGACAGGACAAGCCCCTTCGGCGGGCTCAGGGCAGGCCTCAGCGGTCAGGAACTGGAGCCCCTGCGTATCAAGGGCCTGTGGATCTTGCGGGAGAGCATGGTTGATCGCGAGGAGATTGACGCCGCCCTCACCTTCGCCCGGGAAAGCGGTTTCAATCATGTCTTCGTCCAGGTGCGGGGGAGGGGCGACGCCTACTACAACTCGCTGCTGGTTCCCAAAAGTCCACTCGTCCGGGACAGTCGATTTGATCCCCTGGTATATGCGGTTACCCGGGGCCACGAGCTGGGGCTGAACGTCCATGCCTGGGTGACCACCTACCTCCTCTGGTCCGCCCGGACGCCGCCAGAGACCGGCAACCATGCTTACCATATGCATCCCGAGTGGCTTGAGGTGGGCGCCGGCGGCAACGCCCACCGGGACATTGACCTGGGTGCCCCCCGGAACGAGTCCTTTGAGGGGATTTTCCTCTCACCTGTCCACCCGGAAGTCAACGGCTACCTCCAGGCGGTGTTCACGGAGATCCTGCTCAATTACAACATTGACGGGCTCCACCTGGATTACTGCCGTTTCTCGGATTTAGACTATGGCTACAACGAAGAGGGGCTGGGTGTGTTCCGGAGCAGGCACGGTTTCGATCCCCGCGACATCAACCGGATGGGGGACAACTCAACAAGGGCCGGGGCCGATCAAGGCCTTGACGGAAAGCTGGAAGTCTGGAACGACTATCGCCGCCAGAAGGTCACCGACCTGATGACCGCCATGCACGCGGTGATCACCCTCAGCGGGAAGGACGTTATGCTGACGGCGGCGGTCAAGCCCAACGCCAGGGTAGCGCGCCACAAGTATTACCAGGACTGGCTGCAGTGGCTCCGGGACGGGATTCTCGATTACGCTCTTCCCATGAACTACACCCCGGAGCTTGACGAGTATATGCAGAACGTGACTATAGTGTCCGACTCACTCTCGGAGCGCTTCCGGAGCCGGGTGATCATGGGGGTGGCCACCTATAACCAGGACGCGGCCGCCACGGCCGAAAAGATACGCGTTGCCCGGCTCTACGGCTTCGAGGCCGTCTGCGTCTTCTCCTACGATTCCCACAAGACCAACCTGGCCCACTTCAAGCCCATCCTGGAGATGCTGAACCGGTAGGCGCTGCCTGCGCGTGAGGCTTGAGACTAGAGGCTTGGGGCTTGAGGCTTGAGGCCTTGAGGCTTTAGGCTTGAGGCTAGGGGGCAGGGAAAAGAGAGGGAACCGCCTGGAGCAAAAGGGGAAGCAAGGACCGGCGAGGAATTAGACAAAACCCCTACAGAATTCGTTTTTTTCAAGGCTTCCCCCGACGAGAGGCGTAAATCGCCCTGTTTAAATATAATCCGCCCCAAAGCTAGCAGCGGGAGAGGCCCTCTGGGCCCTCGACGCAGGAACCAGAGGCCCATACGGGCAGCGGCAGCGGGGCGATATGGAGGCGGCATCATCATAACGCCCGAATATAGGCCATTGGCGGCGGACTGTCGTTCGCCTGGTGCGCGAGAAGAAATGTTGATTGAAGATTGTCGATTGAAGATTGAAAGAGAACTGGGAAAAAGGCGGGAAGCAGAAACACCGCCAAGCCGCCAAGGAAGAACTGGACAGGATATACGGAGGGGCAGTGGCAGTGGCAGTGGCAGTGGCAGTGGCAGTTAGCAGTAGCACTCGAAAGAGATAACCGCAAAGGCGCAAAGGACGCAAAGAAAGCATTGGACAGGATAACAGGATTTACAAGATAGAAGAATAGAGGAAGTAATAGACCTCAGCGCCCTCTGCGTGCTCTGCGGTTTTTTCTTCTCCAGGCTCCAGTCCCCAGCCCATAGTCCCAAGTCTCATCTTCCTTCCCTGAGCGATCTGTGTCCCCTCGTCAAGACTCAGGCTTCGTCATGAGACTTCGGCGTGAGGCTTCGGCGTGAGCTCAGCCGAACGCTCAGTCGAACGCTCAGCCGAACGGGAATGCCTCTGCGGTGTGACTGTTCCCGCCCACTCCTTTTGCACTATGCAATTTTCATTTTTCCCCCAAGGGGTCCCTTCGGGACAATTTGCAATCCTGCTACCTGTCTTTGTCCGCCGGTTGGCGGACTACGCCAGGCAAGCTGCTACCCGGCTATGCTATCGCTACCCGGCTACACTACGTTACGCCGGACAAGCGCCGGGCAAGCTGCCAACTGCTCCTACTACTTATTCCCGCTCCTCGCTCTTCCCCGTCTGCGCTTTCTGCGGTTCTTTCACACCAGTCTCCAGCCTCCAGCCTCAAGTCCCATCTCATCGCCCCTCTCTCTTCGCTCTTCCCTCTCTTTGCGTCCTTGGCGTCCCTTCGACTTCCCCTTCGGCTTCGCTCAGGGCAGGGCTCAGGCTCGCCCGTTGGGCTACGCCCAGAGGGGCAGGCTTGGCGGTTCTATTTCTTCCCCCGCGCCCAGCGCACTATCATGGTGGATAGAACCATACCTACTGCGAGGAAGGGGGCCAGGGTGTTGAAGCCGTGCCGGTCCAGGATGATCCCCGCCGCCACGAACACAACGGCCCAGATGGCCAGGTTGACGAGTTCGTGTACTCCTATGGCCTGTCCGCCGGTCCTCAGGCGTCTTGGCCTTCGGCCCGCGTCTCTTGATATGCGCATGTTACGCCTCGCTGGCTATAGCCTGCCGGCAGCTGTTGCGGATAAACACCCCCGCCCCCTCGTAGAGAATCCACGTCCTTAGACAATTCATCGTATCCGGTAAATTTCGTTGCGGCGACCAATCAGATGAATCACGATGGTCTGTTCGTTCGCCACAATTTCATACAATACACGGTAGTTCCCGACTCGGAGTTTGAAAAGCCCCGAAAGGTCCCCGGTCAGCGCTTCTGGCTTGAGATTGTCCAGATTCTTTGCCAGCCAATCGATGCGACGAGCAATTCTATGCCTGACAGGTTTGTCCAGCCGCCTTAGCTCGCGTGCGGCAGAGTCCAGAATGTGGACGCGATACGCGGCCATCATTCCGTTCCAAGTTGCTGCACCACCTCCTCAAACGGTTGGCCGCGCTCACCCGCTATAATAGCTTTCTTTTGGCGCAGAAGTCTATCACGTACCGCTTCTCTGATTTCCAGTCCTTCGTCAGGGTCACCGAGGATTTCCACTAGCTTCTGTTCGATTAAGGTTTCAATCATCTCTCTAAGTTCATCCTTGCTCATCTCAGCAACTGTCGTTGTAGGCATTCCAGTCTCCTTTCTGCAATTATCCAAAGGGGAAGGTTAGCACTAGTCAACACGCCGGGCAAGACACTATGTCCCTGCTCTTTGCATTTTTCAATTTGCAATCCTGCTCCTGCCAACTGCCACTGCTACTTTCCCCGCATCACGCCTCCTCAGCCAGCGCAGCAGGTTCCTGGCGTCCGACCATCATGCTCCGGCGATGGTCCTCTCCCGGCCACATTGGCAATCCCCTATCCCCCATTGGCATCCCCCCGGCAGCGGAGGTAAATTGCCCGCTACTGTTTATATAGCATTTGCAGTCAATCTAACAATTAAGCCAGTGAGATTCTGATTCTATGACCACTAACCAAGGTATTAGCGGGATCAAGGGACTGATCATGGACACGGTCCGCAAGGCCAATTCGGGCCATACGGGCGGCGCCCTTACGGATAAGGACCAAAATCAACTATGACTGTCCCTAAGAGTATTGTCCCTGTTGAACGAATTGAACGCTCAATCCTCTTGATCCGAGGACGTCAAGTCATGCTTGACGCCTACTTAGCCAAACTATACGAGGTGGAAACCAAGGTGTTAAACCAGGCAGTCAAGCGCAACATCGAGCGGTTTCCTGAAGATTTTATGTTTCAATTGTTTGAGGAGGAGTTTGATTTCTTGAGGTCACAATCGGTGACCTCAAGTCAGTGGGGTGGTCGCCGATATCCCCCTTATGCTTTTACTGAACAGGGGGTTGCCATGCTTTCCAGTGTGCTCAGAAGCAAGAGGGCAGTCCTGGTCAATATCGAGATTATGCGGGCTTTTGTACATCTGCGACAAATCCTTTCCAGCCACGCGGAACTTGCCCGTAAGCTAAACGAACTCGAAAAGAGATATGATGTCCAATTCAAGGTCGTGTTCGAGAAGATCAAGGAGTTGATGACACCACCGGAGCCCAAACGCGAACGAATTGGATTCTAGGGGACAAGTAAAACCATTGTGTCATTTAGCATAGAGGCAAATTGCTTTCTCGATATTGAATAGCTGAACGAACCTTTATCAACTACGCGGTAATGAATTCTAGCAGAGGCAAATAGATTCAAACCAGGAGACCATCTATCCTTTGATAATGTTCACGCCGGACCGAAAATTTCCGAGGTGTTGAGCGTTAAATCTCCGCCAATCCCTCATTATCAAATCAACCATCCAACTGGAGCCATGCCTGTGAATACCCAAGCCTTCAACGAGATCAAGGGACTGATCATGGACACGGTCCGCAAGGCCAATTCGGGCCATACGGGCGGCGCCCTCTCGTCCCTCGACTTCGCCTATCAGCTTTTCCGGGACATACTGCGCTACGACCCGGACGATCCCGAGTGGATTAACCGCGATCGCTTTGTCCTCTCAGCGGGGCACGAGTCGGCCCTGCTGTACGCCCTGCTCTACCTGATAGGTTATCTGGAGCTGGACGACCTGCTCAATTTCCGCCAGCTGGGCAGCCGCACTCCCGGTCATCCAGAGGTTGACCAGACCATCGGCGTGGAAGCGACCACGGGACCCCTGGGTCAGGGGGTGGCTATGGCCGTGGGTATGGCGGTGGCCGAAGAGATGCTCCGGGCCCGCCTGGGCGCTGACGTAGTGAACCACACAACCTACTGCCTGTGCAGCGATGGCGACCTGCAAGAGCCAGTGGCTCTGGGGGCCTCGGCTCTGGCCGGGCACTGGCGGCTGGGCCGGCTCATCATGTATTACGACCGCAACCAAGTGCAGATCTCCGGCCAGACGAGCCGGGCAGACTCAACAGTGATCGATCAGGTGTTCAAAGGGTTTGGCTGGCAGGTGCTTGATATTGACGGCCACGATCATGATGCCATCAAGGAGGCCATCGCCGCCGGCCAGGCCAACAGCGACCAACCGACCCTTATTGTCGGCCATACCATCATGGCCCACGGGACGGCCACCATGGAGGGATCCCCCGAGACCCACGGCGCGCCCCTCCCGCCGGACGAGATTGCCGCCACCAAAACCAGGCTGGGCCTGGACCCGGACAAGTTCTTCCACCTGTCACCCGAGACTGTTGCGGCCTTCCATCACCGATATGATGAACTGCGCCGAGAGGTCAGTGATTGGAAAGCACACCTGCAGGAACGGCGGCAGGACCCCGAATTTGAAAACCTGTGGCCCTCGTTCTTTGGTGACCTTGACCTGAGCGGCGTTACCTGGCCGGAATTTGAGACCGGCGCAAGCATAGCCACCCGCAAGGCCTTCGGCAAGGTGCTGGAGGCGGTGGCGGAAGCGGTTACCAACCTGGTGGGGGGCTCCGCCGACCTGGAACCGTCCAACAACACCGGCGGGTTTGCCAGGGCTTACGGTGACTTCAGCGCTGCCCATCGTGCCGGGCGCTCCCTGGCCTATGGCGTGCGGGAGTTCCCCATGGGGGCTATCAACAACGGCATTGCTCTGCACGGGGGACTGCGGCCTTTCGGCGCTACTTTCCTGGTGTTCACCGATTACGAGCGGCCCAGCATTCGCCTGAGGGCCATGCAGCGGCTGCCGGTGATTGGGGTGTACACCCACGATTCGGTCTTTGTCGGCGAGGATGGCCCCACCCACCAGCCGGTGGAGCATATCATGGCGCTGCGAAATATACCCAACCTGCTGGTCTTCCGTCCTGCCGATGCGGTGGAGACGGCGGCTTGCATGGAGCTGGCCCTGCAGCAGACCAGCCGGCCTTCCGCCCTGGTACTCACACGCCAGGGGGTACCGGTGCTGCCCGAACGGCTCCACCCGGCCGCCCGGGAGGGCGTCACCCGTGGGGGATACATTCTCCAGGACCCTCCCGGCGCCGCCCAGGTCACCATCTTCGCCGCCGGCTCCGAGGTTGCCCTGGCCCTGTCCGTAAGTGAGCTGCTCAACGACCTGGCCATTCGTGTCGTCAGTCTTCCCTGCTGGGAGCTGTTCTTCGAGCAGCCGGAAGAGTACCGGCGGGCCGTCATGGCGGATGACGGCAGCCTGCGGGTTTCCCTGGAGGCGGGAACTACGCTGGGATGGGAGCGGTTCACCGGTTTCAACGGACTCAATTTTGGGATTGACCGGTTCGGCGCTTCAGGACCCGGAGAAGAGGTGGGTGCCGAGGTTGGCCTAACCAGGGAACAAGTAGCGGCATGCATTTGTAAAGCATTAGGTGCCGTGAAAAAGAGGTAAGTTCATAACTATAATGGCAGAAAAAACCAAACTCTGGTATCTGCAGAATTTCAACCTGTTCCAGGAGGTGGAAGACTATACCTTGATAGAGATGGCCGTTAAAAGCCGCATGAGTCACACCAGGAAGAGGGAAGTGATTTATTTCCCGGAAGATGTTTCTCATACCATTTATCTGCTTAAGGAGGGGAAGATAAAGATTTCTCGTATATCCTCTGATGGGCAGATTCTTACTCTGGCCCTCTTAGGCCCGGGTGAGATTTTCGGCGAGTCGGCCATTCTGGGACAGGATACCCACCAGAACATCGGCGAGGTCGTTGAGGATGCGGTGATCTGCGCCATTGATAAGGAAGCCTTCCAGACGTTGCTGGAGAAGAGCAATATTCTCAGCCGCCGCGTCCAGACACACATCGGGGAGCGCATTCGCCAGGTAGAGTCGAAAATCGAGGACCTGGTGTTCAAGGATGCCCGGGAGAGGGTGGTGACCTTCCTGGTTCGTTATATCCAGAATTTCGGCAAGCAGATGTTGGACCTGTGGGAGGTGAGACCATTTCTGACCCACCAGGAGATTGCAGAGCTTACCGCCACCAGCCGACAGACGGTAAACGTCATTCTCAACGAGCTGAAAAGTGAGGGCAAAATCGATTTTTCGCGCCAGTATCTACGGGTCAGCAACTTAAAGGAGCTGGCCTAGCACCCGCCCAATCTGTCGGCTCCCCGACAGCACCGAAGTAATATCCAAGTTACCTTTCCCCTTGTGAAACTGCGCCTGGAGCTCCGTGAATCAGTCACGGTTACCCTGATATACCGTAATGATTGTGCATCAAGTCAAGAATTGGTGAACGAACTTGCCTTGGTATGCAAGCTGCCCGGTATACTGTTCAAAGTGATCGATATCAATCGGGAGACTCCACCGCCTTATGCCCGGGGATATATTGTCCCCGCCACTTACATTGGTGAAAAACTCTGGCGGTATGGGAAGTTCTCCCGGCGGACTCTTGAGGCGCGATTATGGCGGGAATTTAATACCCCAACCTCTACGACTACCTAACCTAAACCGAGGAGAAGCCCATGGAGTTCCTGAAACGTTACGCCCAAGTTGTGCACTGGCTGCCGCGAGCATCGCTGGCATCCATTTTCATCTACCATGGTATCGGCAAGTCCCTCGATGCCGCGATGATGGCCGAGGGTATGGGGATGCCAGTATTCATGATCTACATGTTGGGGGCCATGGAGGCCCTGGCGGGTCTGTTCATCCTCATCGGTGCGCTGGGGCGCGAGGTCCTCACCCGGCTGGCCGGCCTGATCATCGCAATGGTCATGTTGGGGGCTATCCTCATGGTCCACCTGAAGAACGGCTGGAACGGCACAAGTATGGAACAGGGCGTAGAACTGCAGCTGTTCATCTTGACTGTGGCCGTGTACTTCCTGGTCAAGGGGAACAACTCCGGCTAGTGATGCCTGCAAATGTAAAGTCCTTGTGTAGGGGCACAACCCCGAAGCTTCGGGATCGCCCCTATCAATGCCAAGGCTTCGGCTATAGGGGCACGGCGCGCGACTCGCCATAGGCCTCGCCCGTTGGCTATGGCCAGAGGGCTACGCCGAGGCCGTGCCCCTACACCATTTGGCAAAAGGGCAATCCTCTTGCGGGATACAATAGTACCTTCTCCGGTTTCAGGGGGGTGAGCATCGGGTGCTCATCTCCCTGCCTTGCTGTATACCTCCGGGCGGTTTCCAAAGCCATCCGTGCGACGGTAACGCCTCCTTTGCGTTAGGCCGAATTAGGTACGGACAACCATTCCCTGATTGATTAAATTTTAAGCCACTCGAAGCGCCCTTGTTCCAGTTTTTACTGCGATCCGGCGACTGACCGTCAGACTCGGACAGACTTGGGAAACCGATGGCTAAATGGAACCCCGAAACCTTTATCCAATTTGCTAAAGCCCAGTGCCCCGCGCACGTAGTGAATGTGTTGGAGGATCTGGTGAACTTCACCACCCGGGAATCCGACATGGTCAGTTGGGGCCGAGGGGATGAAACCGGCATGGTGACTTTCAAGGTCCGTTCGGATGAGGGTATCCTGCCCCTGTTTAACCTGACCACCGATGGGCAGATCAAGTTGTTCGTCAATTATCTGGGAGAAAAGAAGGTGGCCAGGGAAATCCTGAGGGACTACCAGTTGAGAATGGAATCCACCTTCCTGCTTGAACTCGACCCCGACGTGTATCCGCACGACGTATTCCACCCGGTGGATGACCTGTTCCACACCCAGAACCAGGTGGAGAAGTTCAAGCATGCTATCTTAGGGGTTACCGCGCGCCTTCACCAGTAGGCCGGTTGCGGTGCCCTGGGCAACATTCAGGAATCTATTGCCGCCTACCTGGAAAGCCTGAAGGCCCACGACAAACCCATACCTCCACCTATCCCGAGGTATTGTATTGCCCCGATCCATGTGACCTGGGACATATCTTTCGGCAGCGAAATTGTGTATTATCGGGATAAATATGGAAGCAGATCAAATGGTCAACCACCCCAGCCAGCACGAGACCTTGGAGCCGCAGGTCGATGAGTACCAGGAGCCTGAAGAGGTGAACACCGCTCCGGACATCCGTATCTGGCTGCGCCGCAAGCTGATCCTGAAAGTGACCCTCTTTTTCGTCTGTTTTGTGGGCGTCGGGCTGGTGCTACTCCTCCTGGACTCATAGCCCTACCGGACAGCTGCCTAGCTGTTATCCTGTCCACCAGCCCAGCGCCCCTTTTCCGGGGGCGTTGTTTTTCCACTCCGAAGCTGAGGGTTCGCAGGTGATCCGACCGCCGCGGGCAACTCATAGCAGTGAGCTGGGGGGAGGAGGGGGTGGAGTAGGGGAGGATAGCTTCCTGGAACCCACCCTCCTATCCCCCCTCCCTTCAAAGGGAGGGGGGCATCACGGAGTGAAGGGAGGTGGGTTCAAGTTGGCCGCCTGGAGCTGGCCCTTGGCGCTACGCTGGGGGGAGGAGAAGGCGGAGCGGCCGCGGCTGGTGGTGGAGTAGGGGCGGCTATTTCATCTTTACCAGCTTGATACTGCGTACAAACTCTGGTGTCACCATGCGTACAATATAGATGCCGCTGGGACATTCCTTTCCATCTTCGTATGTGCCTCTCCATCCCACCTGATGATTCCCTGGTTCAAGGTATCCTTCTACTAACCTATACACTTCATGGCCCCAGATGTCATAGACTACAAGACTAATATGGGTAGCTTCGGGTAGGGTGAATCTTATCGTCGTTGCTGGGTTAAAGGGATTGGGATAATTGGGGTGCAGGGCAAATTCCTCCGGGAGACCAGCAGCCGGATCAATGGCCAAAACAGGGATCGTTACCTGGGGAGTTGACCAATAGTGGGTGTTGTCATTTTCATTTGATTCGGAAACCTGGCTGAGATGGTCTATGAAGTATCCAACATAATAGGTGCCAGTGGGAATGGAGGGGCTAACCGTGGTGACATCAATAGTAATACTCTCAGGACTGGTAGCCCCAATAGATAAACTGGGAACAGCGTCGGTACCTATCAAATAATCAGAGGTATTTATGGTTGTATTAGTAGACAAATAGTATCCAAGCTCACTTGAACTAGCGCCCCCATTCCCATTATTTTGAACGGTAACACTAATATTTACAGTGGTGGCGCTCACCGTTAGGTTATCGGTAGACTTGGACAAATTCGGGTCCGAAGACTGCGGATTGTAGGTGATGGTCGAATTGGTCCGGTCGTAGTTATTACCCGAGGTGGGATCATCCGGAGGGGGATTAGTGATGGTAACCTGGGCATACACGTAGTAGTTCCCTGCAGGCTGACTCTCGGGCCAGGCGCGCACCATGTTGGTAAGCCCAGTGGAACTGAGATTAATCTGGCTGGTCCCGCCTGGACTGATCGACTTGGTGAACCCGGTATCCCCGATCTTGACGTCGTCGGCATCACCGAAGGTCAGATCATTGGACAAGTAGTAGTCAACCATGACACCTTCCGAGGATAACGCGGTGGGACCGTTATTGACGATGTTGAAACTGCAGGCCGTGAACGCTCTCGTCGTGACCGTGGACGGCGACACCGTCAGACTGGTCAACGCCAGGTCCGCAGACTGCGGGTTGTAGGTGATGGGCGAATTGGTCCGGTCGTAGTTATTCCCCGAGCTGGGGTCGCTGGGGGGTGGGTTGCTGATGGTGACTCTCGCGAACACGTAGTAATTACCCCCCGGCTGGTTGGCCGGCCAGAAGCGCACCATGTTGGCAAGCCCAGTGGAACTGAGATTAATCTGGCTGGTCCCGCCTGGACTGATCGACTTGGTGAACCCGGTATCCCCGATCTTGACGTCGTCGGCATCACCGAAGGTCAGATCACTGGACAGGTAGTAGTCAACCATGATACCTTCCGAGGACAACGTGGCGGGGCCGTTATTGACGATATTGAAGCTGCAGGCTGTGAACTCTCTTGTCGTGACCGTGGACGGCGACACCGTCAGACTGGTCAAAGCCAGGTCCGCCGTTGATTCATAGGTAACCCACATTTCGAAGAAATCGATGTAGCCCACGTCACCCGAAGCTCTATCCCGAACGGAAAGATACCATGTTTGATTGGGGGATGCTCCGTCCCATGCGTGAATGTTGTCCCTGGTTTCGATGATGTTGTCCGTACTACCTAGATCGCCGTAATGGTAGAGCCAATGATCGTGCCAGCTGCCGCCGTAGTATGCCGTCAGCCAAACATCGAGGTCACCAGGGTATGTGTGGCGAATTTCGTAGTAGACTTTGACTTTAGTAATCCTTGAGCCGGATTGTGCTCCAGACAAACTCAAGTCGCTACTCACAGAAGCGCCATTGTCAGGGATTGATACGTTGTAAGGATTATAATCGTTTAGGACACCAGCAAATGAATAAAATGGAAACAGCAAGACTATCACGACCGAAAAGGTGATCGCCGATATGTGAGATGCTTTCATCCTAGAACCCCCTGTTATTTTGGTAGGGTAAGATCGTAAAAAACCCCTGTCTGTTGACTCCTGAAAGTAGTTTAAGTAGGTGTTTATTTTGAGCCTCAATGCTTTTATTCCACTGGTATAATACCGTGCATATTCTGCCAGATAGAGGGGTAACCTTTCTCATTGCCCCTCTTGACCGGTGCGCCCTACCTTTCACTGGTTTCAAATGGTCGCCGCCCCCTGACCAAAGGGTATTAGACGAGAGGGCGGCTGTGTGCTGGACGACTATTGTCGCCTTGGCAACTTTGTATCTAAAGAAACCGGAGACCATTCAGCCAAACGGTTACCTGTAGAATATAGTATGAGAATACGAACTTGGCAAACAATAAATTCGATAAAGAAGAGTTTGTAGAGCGGCTCCAACAGCTTATATCGATCCTTAACGAAAGACCAACTCCCTTCGCTAAGAAGATTGGAATATCACGAGCATTTATGAACGACGTTCTTCATTTGCGGTCTGGACCCTCTGTTCAGATGCTGTATGGTATTACGAACTATCGTTCAGATATCAACATCCACTGGCTCCTCACAGGCAAGGGGGATATGCTACTTAAGGAAAGGAACGAAGTTGAGGAACAAAAGCTATTGGCAGAGTACTGGCAGACGAACCATCGCCTAATAGAGATGGCTTTAAAAATCGCCTACCAGCGGGTAGTGGACGACCTTGGGCAGGAGCGAGCGGAGAAGATTTTCAAAGAAGTGATACCCTCGCCGCAGGTGGAGGTAATGTTTCCGCATCCCGCGGGCAAGGTGCACGACGCTGGTGCCGTTGCAGAAGAGGAAAAGAAGCGGAAGAAGGGTGGCCATAACAAATCGTAGGCGGGGATGCGCCCTCCGCTTCCGCTGCGGTTCTTTCTTACTAACTCCTCCCTCTTCTCTGCCAACGGCCAACTGGATACTGTTGATTGGTGAATGGTGTCTGGGGGTATTGTTGATTGATGAATGTTGAATGATGATTGAATAAAGAATTAAGATCGCCAGGCTCTTCTCTTCGCTCTTCCCTGCCATCTGCTAGGTTCGCCGTGGCGTCTACGCCGAGGCCAGCTACATCCCTTCCGTACATCCTGTCGATCCTGTTATCCTGTCCAATTTCTTTCTTGGCGTCCTTTGCGCCTTTGCGGTTTTCTTCGCTTTTCCTGCCTACTGCCCACTGCTACTGCCACTGCTACTGCCACTGCTACTGCCACTGCTACTGCCACTCTCATAACAAAGTCCCCCTAGCTCCTGCCGGGCGCCAGACGGCCAGCACCAGCCCGCCGATGATGACGGCCCCGCCGATGATTGTATGGCCCCCGATGCCCTCTCCCAGGATAAGCAGGGCCAGCAGGGCTGATTCCACCGGCTCCAGCAGTCCGAACAGTGATACCAGGGGCGCGCCCAGGTGACGCAGGCCCCAGTTGAAGATGGTGTGTCCCCCGACGGTGGGCAGCAGGATGAGCAGGCCCAGGTAAAGCCAGGGCCCCGGTTCCAGGGGCAGGGGCGGCACGCGCAGCACAAAAGTGGCCATGAGCAGCACCACGGCGGCCGTGGCGTAGGTGACCTCCACGTGAAGCACGGTGCTC
>CAZULW010000026.1:0-31141 GCA_964621455.1 uncultured bacterium | reverse complement strand
CCTGGAATACAGGCAGTCAGGATTTCGCACGCCTATCCTGGCGGTGGCGGTAGGCATTTATCTTCCCTTCCACCTGGTAGTGCCCATCTTCATCGGCGGACTCATCGCCTATGCCACTTCCAAGAGCTGGACCCTTCACTCGGAGAAAACCAACCAGATGGGTCTGCTGTATGCCTCCGGATTGATTACCGGCGAGGCGCTCATCGGTATCCTGCTGGCCCTGCCCCTCATGATCAAGGAGTTCACACCCTGGAAGAGCATCCCCACGGAGTTCTACCTGTTCGATACCGCGCCCCTGGGACCCTGGCCCGGGGTGGTCCTGCTGGCCGTGGTGATTTACCTGCTCTACAACGTGGCCAGGAAACACCGGAACACCTGAGGGATGGCATCCAGACAAGCAGGCAACGGTAAGTCAGTGACAGGCTAACGAAAATCGTTGCTATGGCATGTGACCTAGAAGGTTTGTAGTGGAACTGGACCTTGATTTTTTCCGCCGGCTGCCCAAGGCGGAGCTGCACTGCCATCTGGATGGATCGCTGCGTGTGGAGACCATCCTCGACCTGGCCGCCCGGCAGAAGGTGGAGCTGCCTACCAGAGACGCCGACGAACTCGAGGCTGTCATCACCATCGGGGATCACGTTGGCTCACTGGAAGACTACATCGACCACTTTCAGCTTCCCCTGAAGGTACTCCAGACGCCGGAGGCCCTTGAGCGGGTGGCTTATGAGCTGGCGGAGGACGCCTGGAATGACGGGGTGCGCTACATGGAGGTGCGCTACTCCCCCATCCTCCACACCCGTGACGGCATGACGAGCGCCGAGACCATCGAGGCGGTGAAGCACGGGCTGGAACGGGCCGAGGACGACCTGGGCATCCGCACGGGGATCATCATCTGCGGTATCCGCAACATCTCCCCCGAGGTATCCCTGCGCCTGGCGGACCTGGCGGTCCAGTTCAAATACAAGGGCGTTGTCGGCTTTGATCTGGCGGGAGTTGAGGAGAACTTCCCCGCCAAATACCACCAGGAAGCCTTCTTTCTGATCCTGAAGAACAATATCAACACGACTCTACATGCCGGGGAGGCCTTCGGGCCGGAGAGTATTCACCAGGCCATCCACTACTGCGGCGCCCACCGCATCGGCCACGGCACCCGCCTGCTGGAAGACCAGGACCTCATGCACTACGTCAACGATCACCGCATCGCCCTGGAAGTCTGTCTTACAAGTAACGTGCATACCAAGAGCGTCCGCAGCCTCAAGGAACATCCCTTCAAATTCTACTTCGACCAGGGCATCCGCGTGACGCTGAACACCGACAACCGCCTGGTATCCAACACCACCCTCGCGGAGGAATACCTGATAGCCAAGGAAACCTTCGGGCTGACCCTTAACGATTTCCGTGACATCATTATCAACGGATTCAAGTCGAGCTTCATGAGTCATCAGGAGCGGTGTGAAATGATTGGAGCGGTGGTGGATGAGCTTGAGGCCGAGTTCGAGGTCAAGCCGCTGATTATCGCCTGATCACCGCCACCTTCCCCACACCCGACCGGCCGTCGCGCAGGTAGGCCGCGATCAGATAAACTCCCGAGCCGACCAATTCTCCAGCGCTGTTCCTCCCGTTCCAGACGGCCTGGTAGCCCTGAACGCTGCCGTCAGTGGCGCTCAGCTCTCGCACCAGCCGTCCGGTAGCGGTAAATATCTTCACCGACGAACCCTGGCGAATTTCATCAATTACTAACCACTTGTTTGGAGGGTCGGGAGGAATATGATAGGGGCTGGGAAAAATCACCATTCCACTGTAATCATCCAGCTCCTTCTTGAAGGGGATTTTCAGGGCAGAGATACCCTTCGAAGTAGCGAGATAAGCCACCCCTTCATTATCGTCCAGGTATATATCCAGAATCTCATCCGTGGTCAGCGAACTGTTCCAAGCGTTGATCCCCTCCACACTGGGCCAGAAGGTCGTGTTGTCCAGTAGCACCCAGAGGCCGTACTGTGGTGTGGTGATCCACTTATTATTCCGGGCATCCACCCGTATCTTAGATCCCTCACCGAAGGGGACGTCGCTCAGATAGGGCCCAAAACTGGTATAGGGCGTGAGAGTTAGATTCGGTTCTACATAATACCCCATCACACCAGCAGGTGATACCGTCCAAAGGACCTGGTTGTGATCGAAGACGAGCGACCAGACGGTATTGGAATGGCCCGCCTCGAGTCTGGCCGTTACCAGTGCCCATTTATCGTCTACCTTGCCCTCTAGAGGGTCCAGTTCGCCCTGAGCGCCCAGTGTACCTCCATAGTCCAGTACGGCAATCCCTCCCGGGCTGCCCCAGTGCGCGTTGACCTGGCTGCCGACCCATACCCGGTCCTTGTCATCGAAAGCAATCTCCGTCGGGGCCAGGTTCAGGGCGTATCGGCTGCCAAATTGGCTGTCGAACGTAGAAAAGTGGAGCCACTCTCCATCAGCGGTATACACAGCCAGCACGTTCTCCCGCAGCTCGCAAAAGGGATTAGCGATCCAGATATTGCCACCGCGATCCCTGGCCAGTTGACGGACGGTCATAAAACCGTCAGCGGTGAAACCATCCAGAGCGGCGCTGGTTGTATCGTAGAGGCGATAGTTCTCGAGATCGTCGAACCTGAAGTGGAGGATGCCGCCCTTCTCGGGATAGCTCCCCCGCAGCCCCACCATGATACTACCGTCGGGCAGTTCCGCCATGTTCCACGAGGGCTGACCCTGGAAGTAGATGGTGTCCGCCAGGAAAAAGGGGCTGCTGGAAACCTGGGCGTTTCCGTGGATACGACGATCCTCGGGGCTCGATAGGATGGACGCCCCAGGGATGATGTTATACCAGCTGTCTCCGTTGAAGCGGGTTATGCCCCCCACACCGGCCGCCACCATCTCCCCTGTCCGGAGTTTGATGATGGCGGCGTAACTCTGCCCGGCCATTGAGTTGGGCAGCAGGAAGATCCAAGTCCTGCCGGGGGCATCAAATTGCGCCAGCCCCCGATTTTTAACGGCGGCAAAGAGCTGCCCCTCTGCCTCGGTAAAAGCCGTGATCGGCCTGTTGCCCGGCACCCTGGGCAGCGCATCCTGCCCCTTATCCCTGTACAGGACATGGGGGTAATCCCAGAAGCTGATCACGAAATCGCCGTTGGCGCGGCGGATGAGCTGCCGGGGCGTATAACTTGGAATGAAGCGGGGGGCCTCCCACCCTCCCGCTCCTCGATGGTAAAACCGGCCGCGAACCAGGAGGTAGTGGCCGGTGCTGTCGATGTGATACTGGCTCGCGTCAGTCACCCCTTCAGGCGCCATGACGGTCCAGGTGAGGGGATCCTTCAGGTTCCCCAGGCGGTAGTCATTGGCCAGCAGGCCGGAGTTGGTGCTTACATACAATGAGTCGCCATCGATGTCCAAGTCGAAAATTTCGGTGACAGCGGTGTGAAGATTCCGGTAGATGTCGGCGAAGGCGAAGCGGTTACCATCCCAACGCAGCTCCACAATCCCCACTTCCTTTCCCTGCCGGAAGGCGGCAAAGCCCCGATCTTCCCGGACCACGATACGCAGGATCTCATCAAGGCCAAGGTCGACCACATCCACCTCGCCGGTGCTCAGGTTCATCACCTGGATGATGCCCTGCGGTGGGGCGCCTCCCAGCCATATCCAATCACCGGCGATGGTTAGATAGTTCAGATCGGTATAGACCAGCCCTTCGGCAACGGCTATGGTGGAGAAAACGCCTTCCTGCGGGTCATAGACCAGAACACCTCCCCTGGTGGCCATATAGATTTGACCGTCATGATAGGCAAGGGCCTGGGGGCTGATGGTCGAGGTATAGTGCCGCCACTCACCTACCCGGCTTTGCCCCCAAGCAAGACTCAGCAGGATACAGAGCAGGGCGGCAAAGGCAGGGAACCGACGGATCAAGCGAGCTTCGATGTGAGACTGATCATCTCGATGAGGCTCTGCATGGCCTCGGCTCCCTTGTTCCCCGCTTTGGTGCCGGCACGCTCCAGGGCTTGATCCAGGGTCAGGGTTGTGAGCACGCCGAAGGAGACCGGTACGGAAAGCTGCATGGAGAGGTCTGTCAGGGCACGGGTTATCTGGTGAGCCAGGACGTCGAAATGGAGCGTGTTCCCCTTGACTAAGGCGCCTAGAGCCAGAACGCCGTCATACCTGCCGCTGTCCGCCAGGCGCTTAACCGTATTCGGTATTTCGAACGACCCCGGCACCCAAACCACGGTGAGCTTGTCCGGATCGCCCCCAAGCCGAAGAAACATGTCTTCAGCGCCCGTCAGCAGCTGCTGGGTGATCATGCTGTTGAAACGGCTGGCCACCACTGCGATGGCCCGGTCTTTGATTGTCAGTTCACCAACGATAATAGGCGCCATAATAAACTCCTATTGTAAAATGAGATGTCCCAGCTTATCTCGTTTGGCTTCCAGATAGTGCCTGTTTTCAACATTAGCCGGAATCTCAATTGGTTCACGGCCCTCTACCTCCAGACCGTACCCATCGAGACCTACGATCTTTCTGGGGTTATTCGTCAGCAGTCGCAGCTTCCGCACCCCCAGGTCCCTCAGGATCTGGGCGCCGATGCCGTATTCCCGCAGATCGGACTTGAAGCCGAGGTTCTGGTTGGCCTCTACCGTATCCAGGCCCTGTTCCTGCAGGCCGTAAGCCAGCAGCTTATTCTTCAGGCCGATCCCCCGCCCTTCCTGGCGCAGATATACCAGCACGCCGCACCCCTCTTCGTTGATGCGCTCCAGGGCCCTTTCGAGCTGCGGGCCGCAATCGCATCGGAGGGAACCGAAAATGTCGCCGGTCAGGCACTGGCTGTGAACCCGCACCAGAACGGGACTGTCGCTGGGTAACTCGCCCTTTATCAGGGCCAGGTGGGTGTCGTCATTGATACTATCTTGATACACGGCCAGCTCAAACTCGCCATACCTGGTGGGAAACCGCAGGGTCGTGAGCCGCTCCACCAGTTTCTCCCTGGTGCGCCGGTAGGCGATGATCTCGGCCACACTGATGGTTCTCAGACCGTATTTCTCAGCGATGGCTTCCAGCTGCTCGCCCCGGGCCATATTGCCATCCTCGTCCACGATCTCAACCAGCAGGGCAATCGGCTGAGCCCCGGCCTGCCCGGGACTCCCCGTGGGTCCGGCCTCCCCGTGGCCGGAACGGCCAGGGTCCAGGGCCAGGGCAAGCCGGGCCAGGTCTATACTGGCCTCGGTATGTCCCGCCCGCTGTAGCACCCCGCCAGGCCTGGCCACCAGGGGAAACAGGTGACCCGGCCGCGCCAGATCCTGGGCCTGGGCATCCGGATCGAGAAGAACCTGGAGCGTCTGCCAGCGATCCTGTGCGGAAATGCCGGTGGTGGTGTTCTCGATGGCGTCCACGCTGATGGTGAAGGCCGTCTCATGGAGGGCGGTGTTCCGGTGCACCATGGGGGGCAGCCCCAGCTGCTGGGCCCGTTCTTTGGTAAGCGGCACACAGACAAGACCCCGCCCCTCACGCATCATGAAGTTGATGTCTTCAGGGCGGGCCTTCTCCGCCAGCATGACAAAATCACCCTCATCCTCACGGTCCTTATCGTCCGTCACGATGACCATCTTGCCGGCCCTCAGGTCGTTCAGGACACCTTCCACCGATTCAAACATGGCTAGCTCTCTCCAAACCCCCAGCTGCGGAGCTTTCCAGTATCTATGTCTCCATACCCCTCGTCGGGTTCCATCTCCAGGAAGCTCTCAAGGTAGCGGGCAACGATGTCGGTTTCCACATTTACCGGCTCCCCCACCTGCTTCTTGCCAAGGGTAGTGTGGGACAAGGTATAGGGGACGAGCGCCACGGTAAGACCCACAGGCGAAATATCCACGATGGTAAGGGATACCCCGTCAAGAGCGATGGAACCCTTGGGAATGCAGTAGCGCAGCCAGCGGTTGTCGATAGTAACGGTCATGCGTACATTACCGCGATCCACAGTAATATTATTGATATACCCCACCGTCTCCACGTGTCCCTCCACAACGTGGCCGTGGAAGCGATCCGTAGGCCCCATAGCCCGTTCCAGATTGACCAGGCTGCCCGGTACGAAGTCCCCGAGACTGGTCTTTTCCAGCGTTTCAGGGATCACGTGAACCGTAAAACTCTCTTCGGAACGATCCACCACTGTCAGGCATACGCCATTGACGCTAATGCTGTGCCTCGTTTCCAGATCCTCCATCACCTTCTTGCCGCTAATCACCAACGAGTCATACCCATTCCCAGGGATTCGTTCGATAACGCGACCGATCTCTTCCACAATACCGGTAAACATTAAGCGTAGCTCCTTGCGATAGAATTGTGGTTCAAGGCCCTTGATAAATAATGCTTGGGCTGCGCCACTACCAGTTCGTCCCCGCCAAGGTTCTCCCCTGTGACCAGGCGCCAATCCTTTGGAATGACCAACGCGTTGCGCAGACTAGGCCGCCGCTGCACCTCAGCGTCCGCTTTCCGGGGCGCCGTGAACAGAACCATCTCATCCACCAGCCCGGCCCGGATGAACTCGCGGTGCACGGCAGGACCGCCCTCAACCAGGAGTGAGGTAACGCCCCTGTTGCCCAGGGCGTCCAGCACCTGGCCCAGGTCCACACCAGCCGCAGACGGGGAGACCTTGATCTGCTCACCCCACGGCGTTGTCCTGGATTCTCCCCGGGCCGTAAAGACTATAGTCGGGGCGGCGCCGTCCTGAAAGAGCCGCAGACCGCCCGGCAGCCGCAAGCGGGTATCCAGCACAATGCGCCGGGGATTGGGGCCGGGCGCTTCCCGCAATGTCAGCTGCGGGTCATCCATTTCCGCCGTTTTCCGGCCCACCAGTATCGCATCAACTTCGGAGCGCAGGCGGTGGACCCACTCCCGGGACGGGAGGGAGGTGAACCAGTGACCGCCCTCAAGGCTCGCTGCCGCGAAATCATCCCTGGTGCGGGCTGCCTTGAGGATGACAAACGGCCTGCCGGTAAGGACCCATCTGGAGAAGCCCCTGATCAACCGGGCCCCTTCTTCGGCCAGGACCCCTTCCGTCACCCGTATCCCTGCCGACTTCAGGCGGGCTATCCCCTCCCCGTTCACCATGGGGTTGGGATCGCGGGCGGCCACAACCACCCTCTTTACCCCGGCGCGAATCAAGGCATCGGTGCAGGGCGGCGTCTTCTTACCCGCAAAGACAACGGCGCAGGGCTCGAGGGTCACGTAGGCCGTGGCGCCCCGGGCCTGCTCCCCTGCGTTCAGGATGGCATGGACCTCGGCGTGCGGACCACCGAAACGTTCATGATACCCCTCTCCCAACACCTGCCCGTCACGAACGAGCAGGCAGCCGACTAGAGGGTTGGGGCTAACGCTTTCCGTTCCCCGCCGGGCCAGCGCCAGCGCCCGGGTCATATAGTCCTCATCTTCGGACAACCTTGGGTGGAGGACGTCCAATTCACCAGGCATGGCTTTCTTATTGAGTGTCTTAACCATCCTCATGCCGACCTTAAAGGTACGGGAATAAAGCATAAGATGAAAATAACCAGACAAACGAGACCAACCAACAATTCGCGCGAGGTCAGGGGCCGGTTCACGTCAGGGACCGGGGGATGTTTGACCGTACGCATAAGAATTAAAATGAGAAAGCCCCAGAATAGCCAATTGGGTGACAGCAGGAAACCCATGGGAATAAGGGCCAGGAATATCACCCGGCCCACCCATTCCTGGCGGTTGCCTAGAAGGGCATAGGCGATATGGCCGCCGTCCAATTGGGCCAAGGGTAGGAGGTTCAGCATGGTGACCAGCAAGCCGATCCAACCGGCGATGCCCACCGGATGCAGCAGGACGTCCTCTCCGGGGCCCAGTTCCGGAAACATCAGCGCCGTGGCAGCTCTCATCAGGAGACTGTCACCTAAAATGATACCTCCGGCCTCGATCTGAATCACGCTGGATAAGTGCAGCCCGAGAAACAGGGCCGGCACGGCCAGCAGGAACCCGGCGATGGGCCCCGCGGCTCCGATCTCCAGGAGCGCCCGGCGATTGGGAATGGGCCCCCGCATCTTGATGAAGGCACCAAAAGTACCAAAGAAAAAGATAGGCGGCGGTGCCGGGATAAAATAGGGGGGCGACACATCCACACGGTGCCGCCGGGCATAGAAGTAATGACCGGACTCGTGAATTCCCAGAATGGCCATGAGTGTCAGGCTGAACGGCCACCCCCGGAGAATAGTCCACGGCTGCTGGAAGAATTCGTCGCCATTGAGTAGCCAAGCCCCCGCCGCGAGGGTTGTCAGTACCGTGGCCAGGAAAAGGAGTACGTGGGCCCGCGACAGCCGTCGGGACGAAGAAGGGGCCCGCTCGCGAAGCATCACATACGAGCGGTCATTCTCATGATAGTAATCGATGTCCAGGTTCAACCCCTCCAGCGCCGCCCGGTCGGCACCTTCCTCAATCCCGTCCATCAGGTGGTAGAAGACAACCTCCCCATCGCGCAGCTTTCCACGCCCGTCAATGATCGCCACCCGGGACAGGGATCGGACGCCGTTTTCTATCTTTACAGATGGAGCCATTACTCAATGCAAAATGAAAAGTGCAAATTGAAAAATGAAAGCAATGACCTTTCAGAACAATGACGAGTCTTTGCGGCAGATATCATCAGATTGGCTGCCCAATATGAATTTTGCATTTTGCGTTTTGATATTTTCATTTTTCATTCAGGATTGCTTCTCAGCTTCATTTAGCCTAACCGTGAGGTTGAAGGTAATGTTCCAGAGCTCAGGGGAGAATCAGCGAATCGGGCCGATACCACTTCCGGATTTTCCTGACGTCAGGCGGCAGGTAGACTTCCGAGGGCGTCCTGGGTAAGGCCGGTTTGGATATCCCCTCCACGGTTATGGGAACCTCTTCCGAGGTGAGCATGGTCAAGTGGTTAATCCAGTCCCGGCAAGCCTGGGTGTAGTCAGCCACGACGCTGTCCGGAAAGCCCATAGCTCCCAGCGAGGTGATCATCAGGGCCGAAACTACCGGCAGGTACCGGTTGGCCGGGTCCTGGTAGAACTGGTCGGTCCCGCGGATGAGCTCATCGAGGGCGAACCGGCCCAGGTAGTCCCGAAAGATAGAGTCCGCCAGGGAGGCATCGGCTGTCCGGGCCTGCAGGTAATCATACAGCCTGCCATTCAGGAGGCCCCGAACATAGGCCCGTTTCATTGGCAGGTTGAACTCGGGGTATTCCCGGGTCAGGCGATCCATCTCCAACCAGTTATTGCCGTCCCAGAACAGTTTCGGCGACTGGGCCGGCAACACTGTCATCAGAGCAGCGGTGAAAATGAGGCTTCTAATCATGTGCGGAAACGTGTCGGAGTCGAACCGACCATCCCGAAATATCGGGATCAACAGTTTTGAAGACTGCGGCGCCCACCGGGACGCATACGCTTCCATAGGTTACTCTCCAGAGAGCACAAGATAATCTATCCCGTAGTTCTCTTTCAGCAGCCGCCCGGCCATCTCGGCGTCCTCATGGGAGCTGAACCCCGCCACTATGACCAGGTATAGAATCCGGTCCCCCGATCTGGTGGGGTCAATATCAACCCTGTAATTTAACGACTCCAGCAGCGCTTTCTGTCGTTCAGCATTCTCCCGCACGCTGAATGCCCCCACTTGTAGCCTGAAACCCAATCGGGTTGTGGAAGTCCGGCCTATCTGCGCCGGTTCTCCTGGTGACCTGTCATCTTGTGCTGAACTCCTGCTGGTGATTGGTGGAGTGCCTTCCGGGCCGCCCGATGCCTTCCCGGTTTCCAGATCGAATTCTATCTCGGGATACTTACGAGAGAACACCTGGACGTAGAAGAGGGCCGTATCGCGGTCGCCCGACACCAGCAGGGCATTCAGGAACAATCGAATACCCGGGTAAACCAGGTCTGATCGGGGGTAATGCACGGGGATACGCTTTAAGTATTGAGCGGCCTGGACATACAACCCCCGGGCATACAGGTATTCGCCGATTTTCAAAAGGGCATCGTCGGCGTAGGGACTGGAGGGGTAAAGGTGCGCCACCCGCTTGAATATTTCAACGGCAGCATCCCCGTCCGGGGTGATGAGTCCCTCGAGGTATGGGACACTCCCGTCGTTCGGATGTTGTCGATAGAGTTGGGGCAGGGCCTCGGCGACCTCCTCCACCTTCCCCTGGTATACCAGGTCAAAGTAATAGTCAAGATCTTGGCCCCACGCCGGGGTAAAAATCAGCAGGGCAAGGAAGACTGGATACCGGGGATTACTCCAGTTTCTCCAGAGGATCACTGCTTGGGTCCAGCCAGCTCATCAGGGAGGTAAGGTTATCCCGGTGGCTGACCTGCGTTTTTGCTTGTAGGCGAATGGAATCCACGAGACGATCCAGCTCCGGCATGAGATTGTGGCTGGCGTCCTGCCGGTAGCTGAGCTTGAGCTGGATGGCCTGTATCAGGGGATTGCCGGCGGCTCCTTCAGGGATGGTACTTAGCAGCTGTTCCGCCCGATCCAGATCGCCCTTTTGTACATAGAAATTGGCCAGACTGGCAACCCCATCCAGATTATCGGGATCCTTGTCTAAAACCTGCCTGAGAAAGGGCTCCACGTCATCGAATCGCTGCAGATAGAACAGGGCATCTTCCACCTTTGTGAGGACCATAGATGTGTCGGCGGGCGAGATATCGACAAATGCAGACCAGTGAGCCACCGCTTGAGAATAAAGCCTGGCCGCTTTTTCTTCCAGATCCTGATGCCGACGGGGAGTCTTCATATCATCAGCTGCCTCTGGCGCGGTGAGCTCTCTCCGGCAGGAGGCGGCTTCATCCGCGTAAGACTCCGCCAGGAAGTAGTGGGCCAGGGCAAACTTCCCATCAATTTTAAGGGCCTGTTGGTAATGGGTGCGAACAGTCTCCGGTGATTTCTCTTGGCGTCGGTCATAACCCTGGCGGAAGCGGCAGAGGGCCTGGAGTCGGGTATCCTCCCTGTTAGTAGCTTTCTGCCATTGGGCCAGGTATTTTCCCGCCGCTTCCCAATCTCCCAGGCCCCGGTAAAACTTCACCAGATGGCGGAGAGCCCAGGTATTGCGCTTCTCCAGTTTGAGGATGGCCAGGCCCCGCTCCACCGCTTGATCATACTGTTTTAACTCGCCGTGGTCCAGGGCCAGGTTCTTGAGCAGCTCCACCCGTTCATATACCGTGAAGTCGGGCCTGGCCAGCAGGCTTTCGTGGAGATTGAGGGCACGGTCGGCGGCGCCACCCAGGCGCATTACCTGGCCCAGCTTCAGGTAAGCGGAGATATGGTCCGTGTCGCGGTCAATAACCCCTTTGAAGTACTGGTAAGCCTGCTTCAGGTTGCCGCGCAGCAGGTGATCGAGCCCCTCCGTATACAGGCTCTGGATGTCACGCCGGCCCCGGGAGCGCGTTAAAACCACGAGCACCACCCCCGCAATAAGGACAACCGCAGCGGCCAGGATAATGTATCGCGTGTACACACCCGGTTACTGTTCCAACTGAATAGGTTACTCCTCATCAGACGCCGTGGCCGGCTGCCTCTTCGGCAAGCCTTCCTGCTCTCCTTCGAAAATCTCCTCGTTCAGGGCGGAATGCCGCAGGTTGTTGAGCTCGGTGCGCAATTTCTTCAGCTGCCGGCCCTGCTGCCTTACCTCGGTATGCTGGGTCATGATCTGGATAAGCCCGATGGCAAAACCCAACAGAATCCCCAGAGCTAGGGTAAGGACCAGTACGTGGGCTAAGTTTATATTGGGCAGTTCTGTCCCCGGAAACAGCCAGATTGTCACATATTGGCTGGAGTTTTTACTCAGGAAAAAAGCCAGGGCCAGCACGATAAGCAGACCCAGCAGAATCTTAAGCAGCCGCATGATACGCCTCCTGACCGGATAGGTTCACCGGGATTACGATATGACCCTTTAACGCTACACCATGTGTACTGTCTACCTGGACGCACACAAAATCTTTGATCCGGGCGCTTTCCTTGTCAAACACAACCCACTTGTTGCCGTCGGTACGCCCGGCCCACTGGGATGATGACTTTTTACTTTCCTTTTCCACCAGTACTTCCATCACCCGCCCCACGCATTCCCGGTTCCGCTCAAGGGTGATGGCTTTCTGCACCGCGATGAGCCGCTCCAGCCGCTCCTGCTTCACCGCCGCCGGTACCTGATCTTCATACTCCGCAGCCTTTGTCCCCAGCCTGATGGAGTATTTGAAGGTAAACGCCGCATCAAATCCCACCCGTTCAACCACCCGTAAGGTCTCCTGGAATTCCGCCTCTGTCTCGCCGGGGAACCCCACAATGATGTCCGTGCTGATCGTGCATGCGGGCATGACCGCCCGGATGCGCTCCACCAGCTGGAGATATTCCGCACTGGTATAGGAGCGATTCATCCGCCGGAGGATACGGTCAGCGCCGGCCTGCAGCGGCAGGTGGACGGATTTACATATGTTGTCGTGGGCAGCCATGACCTCCAGGAGCCGAGCATCCACGTCCGAAGGATGAGGGGACGTATAGCGAATGCGCCTCACCCCCGGCACTGCCGCCACCGCCTCCAGCAGATCGGGAAAACGGGCATCATCGTGCTGGTAGGAATTCACGTTCTGGCCCAGCAGGGTCACTTCAACAAATCCCTGACGCACCGCTTCTTCCGCCTCAGCCACGATACTCTCCACGGAACGGCTGCGCTCCCGCCCCCGCGTAAAGGGCACCACGCAGAAGGTACAGAACCTGTCACACCCCCGCATAATAGATATCCAGGTATTGACCCCCTCCTGCCGGGACGGAAACAGGTCGTTATAAACCTCAAAGCGGGAGAGCCGGGTATCCACTATATGGTTCTTCCCGGACCGCCGCTGCTGCAAGAGGCCGGGAAGCCGCCGGTAGCTGTCCGGCCCCAGAACCATATCGACATAGGGTCTTGACTCCAGCAGGCTGTCGGCCAGGTTTTTTGCCATGCAGCCCAGAACCCCGATGAGAACTGAGGGATCGTTCTCCTTCAATCGCGCCAGCCGACCCAGGCGGCTGTGGACGGTTTCTTCCGCTTTTTCCCTGATAGCACAGGTGTTGAGCAGGATAATCTGGGCGTCATCCATCCGCGTGGTTCGCCGGTGGCCGGACCTCTCCAGCAGGCCGGCCACCAGTTCGGAATCGGCCACATTCATCTGACAGCCGTAGGTCTCAATATAATAACGCATCGGCCAATAATAATTTCACACTGAAAGTTACGGAGGTGGCTCAAGGGGACGTAGCACTTTCCCCCAACCTGCCTGTTCTCCGAAACAAGGCTATATTTTAAAAGAAATTGATGGGGTTCTGGTGCTGATTGTAGAGACGCACCTCGTAGTGCAGGTGCGGGCCTGTCGCGAGACTTCCGCTATTCCCGGATTCCCCCAGCTGATCACCACGCTTCACCAGCTGGCCTTCATCAACGCCGATGCGCCGGAGGTGACCATAAACGGTGTGGAAGCCGTTGCCGTGGTTGATCTTGACATAGAGCCCCAGATTACCGTCCCACCTGGCAGTGACCACTTTCCCATCGGCGGTGGCATAGACGGGTGTACCGGACTTTACATTAATATCCTGCCCCCGGTGGAAGATATACTTCTGCGTAACGGGATGTCTCCGCAGCCCGAACCCACTGGTAAATTCCCCCCCCATGACCGGCCGGACGGATGGCGTGTCCCTCAGCCGAGACAGATCATTTTTCAAGGAGTCCCGGATGTCCTCATAGCTGAGCTGCTCCAGCTTCACGCTGCGGTAAAGGGCATCCAGCCGCTCGGTTATACTGGCCAGGGACATACCTTTTGACGGCAGAAGGTAGTCCATGTCCGTCCTGACCTCTACCATGGTACCGCCGATCCCAACCTGACGGATTCCAGGATGAATATCCGGTATTCGGGCAAGGGTACGCAGATCCTGATCCATTTCAGACAGCACTTCCACATCCCGCTGCAGGACCGCGATACGTCCCTCAAACTGCTCCACCAGGCGGTGAAGAGCGTCATTGTCCTTGCGGAGCTTCGCCACCCGATGGGCATGAGCTGTTTCCAGGAGTAGATGGGAGCCAAAGTAGAAGATAACCGGGATGAGAATGAACAAGCCGATTAGACCCCAGAGAGCGGCCTTGCCAGATAGTTCGACCTGTCGCAGGCCTGAACGCCCCTCCCGGAGGACCAGGAACTTCAAATTATGCAGCTTGAATTGAGAAAATCGCTTTCGCCGGTTGGTAGTCATATTCAGCATACCAAATACAATTTCAGCACCTAATACAATTTTAGCCTTGAATAGCTATCCCATGCAACAGAAACCTACCCTATTTGATCTCAAGAGAGCCAGGGAAATGCAGGGTCGCCTTCGGGAATTTATCGTAAGCTCAGGCATGGCCGACGGCACTGTTGTGCTTCCTGCCGGGTTAGATTATATTGAGCTCCCGTGGGTACGGTCCTGCCAGGACACCAGCATCCCCCTGAACATTTCCAGACGCATCACCACTCAGTCGGTCCCAGTTCCCTTGGTGGTTTTCCTGGGCCCGGTTTTCTTAGGGGCCGTCGTTGTTTTCTTCCCGCCGCCCCCCTTTTTCGCCGTACTCGGTTTGGCGGTGGGGGTCTTCTTTTTGGGGACAGTCTTTTCTTTACCCGGTTTGGCGGTGGGGGTCTCCTTTTTAGGGACAGCCTTTTCTTTGGGTAGTGCTGCATCGTGAACCGGCTCCTCCAGACGGGAAGCCCGTTCCAGCCCACCCTCTTTTTCCTTAATCTTCCCGGTAAGGTCGGCGATCCGGCGGCGTAAATCCTCCACGCGGGGCTGGCTTTCAAGGGTTCCCTCGCTTTTTCCCTCCAGGGTATGGTAGGCAATCTGACCCAGACCGGCGTAGACCCGGCCCCGCTCACGGCGGAGCTGATAAATATCCATCTTCAACTTGCCTATTTTGCTCAGCTCCTCAGCCTTGGAAGCGGCCGCCCGGGTGATAACCCCGGCTTTCTCGGCCGCCGTGCCGGTCCAGGTCTTAATTTGCTCACCCAGATTTTCCCAGATAGTTTTCATCTTCCTGCTCCTTCCTGCGTTGGGCAGAGAATAATATAGCTTAATTGTTTAAGATTGGCAACGAGAATCGCACCGGTACCTCTCCCGGAATAATCAAGTTTCAAAACCGCTGATGCGGTTATATTAATGCGCTTTAACCTTCTGTCAGCCAAGATAATGAAAAACCGTTTCAACGGTTTCTATACTTCTTCCAGGACCCGCTGGAGGAGGTCCCGCACTACCTGTGGATCGCCCTTCCCCCCGGTTGCCCCCATCACCTGGCCCATGAAAAAGCCCAGCAACCTGGTCTCGCCGTTCTTGTAGCGCTCCAGCTCGGCGGACAGGCCCGCGACGACCTGGCGCACCGTATCCTCCAGGGCGGCGGAATCGGTGACCTGGGCCAGCTGATCCCGCTCTACGATGACGGCTGCCGGGAGACCTTCCTGGAGCATTTTATCGAACACGCTCTTGGCCGTGTTGCGGTTAATGATCCCCTGCGAGGAGAACTTTATGATCTCGCCCAGGGACTCCGGTTTCATGGGGAAGTCACCGATCTCCTGGTGCTCCTCTTTCAGAACCCGGAGCACCTCCCCCAACACCCACCGGGCGGCTTCGGCCGGTGACACGCCCCCCTTGACCACCGCTTCGTAGTAGGCGGCCAGCTCCCGGTCGCGGGTGAGGATTTCTATATCCTGGAACCTGACGCCATACTCGCGGGTGAAGCGTTCCTCGACCCGCGCCGGCAGTTCCGGCAGCCCGGCCCTGATGGCCTCAACCTTACCCCCGTCAATCGCCAGGGGCACCAGGTCAGGCTCGGGGAAATAGCGGTAGTCCTGGGCCTCTTCCTTGGTGCGCATGAGGTGGGTTTCGCCGGCGGCTTCGTCCCAGGTGAGGGTGCACTGCTCCACCTCGCCTCCCTGTTCCAGGATATCGACCTGCCGCCTGATCTCGTAGGTCAGGCCCCGCTCCACGCCCCGGAATGAATTGAGGTTCTTCATCTCGGTGCGGGTGCCAAATTCGCTGTCGCCCTTAGGCCGCACGGAGATGTTGGCGTCGCACCTGAGGTGTCCCTTCTCCATGTCCCCCTCGCTGACGCCGGTGTACTGAAGGGTTTGCTTCAGGCGCTCCAGGTAGCGGTGGGCCTCCTGGGGCGAGCGGATGTCCGGCTCGCTGACGATCTCAACGAGGGGGGTACCGCAGCGGTTGAAGTCAATGTAACTCTCGTCTTCAAGGCCGTGAATGGCCTTCCCGGCGTCTTCCTCCAGGTGGATGCGGGTGATGCCTACCGTCCTGGAGGTGCCATCCTCCATGCAAAAGGATAGGCTGCCACCTTCGCATAGCGGCTCATCGTACTGGGAGATCTGGTAGCCTTTGGGTAGATCGGGATAGAAGTAATTCTTGCGGGCGAACCGTGACAGGGGCCGGACCCGGCACCCTACCGCCTGCCCCATGCGGATGGCGAACTCCACCGCCTGCTCGTTCAGCACCGGCAGCACACCGGGGTAGCCCAGGCAGACAGGGCAGGTGTGGGTGTTGGGCGGCGCGCCGTAGGTCCGCTGGCAGCGGCAGAAGATCTTGGACTCCGTAGCCAGCTGGGCGTGCACTTCCAGCCCGATGACGGGCTCCCAGTTCTCCAGGATGGTATTCAGCGTTTCTGATGCCATGAGGTCAGCTTATTATGAAGCCGAATTTACTGCCTGGGGTGATGGTAGTCATGGGCTAAGAAAGCGAATCCATAAATTAGCGCACCTTGTCATTCAGCCGCGGATCTACGCTGATGGACACGAATAAAAAGAAACTGAACCGCCAAGGCTTGCCCGTTCGGCTGAGGCTTCGACGTGAGCTCAGCCGAACGTTCACGACGAAGCCTGAGCCAGGCGAAGGGACGCCAAGGAAGAATTGGACGGGATAACAGGATTGACCGGATTGATGAAGAAAAAGAAATGCGAATCCATCCGTCAGGAAGCCGGACAGGTAAATGGACTCGCTTAATCAAAAAAAGACGGCTGAAGCCGCCTGTACAGACTCGCTTCCCATTCTTCAATTTTCATTTTGCATTTCCCTACCTCCCCCTTCCCCCTAGGGATGGGGGCACCCTTCCCTTCGGAAGCGATGGCCCCAAATAGGCCCAGGGATTACCTAAAAATGTCCCCTTCGCGCCGGTCTCGGCTACCGTCTAATGGCTAATTATTTATCGCTGACTGCTGATTGCTGACTGCGGAGTGCTACAGCACCACCTTCCTTACCGACACGATCCCCTCCAGCCCCGCCAGGGCCTTAAGCTGCTCGTCGTCCGGCGCGCTGTCCACTTTGACCACCAGGTAGGCGTTGTCGGCGCTGCGCTCGCGGTTGAGCAGGGCTTGACCGATGTTGATACCATAGCCGCCCAGGGCGGTTCCAACGCGTCCGAGGACTCCCGGCTCGTCGCGGTTGCGGATGAACAGCATCACCCCCTCCGGCTGCAGCTCCAGGTGGTAGCCCTCGATCTCCACCACCCGGGGATGGCTTTTCCCGTGGCTGCCGAAAACCGAGCCCGCCATGGAGGTCTGGCCCCGGTCGGTGTCCACTTCCACCCGCACCAGGTTGGCGTAGCCCACCTCACCCGATTCATAGGCGTGAGTGAAAGCAATCCCCCGCTCCCCGGCTACGGCGGCGGTGTTCACGAAGTTCAGCCGCGAGTCCAGCATGTGCTCCAGGACCCCGCGCACGGCTGCCAGGGCAATCGGGTAGGGGTCCTCCACGGCGCCGGCGCAGGTCACCCGCACGGCCTCCACGCTTCCATCCACCAGCTGGCTCAGAACCCGGCCCATATCGGCGGCCAGTTCCAGGTGGGGCTCCAGCTGCTTCAGCAGGGCCATGTCCGCAACCGGCACGTTCAACGCGCCGTGCAGCTTACCGTCCAGGAGGAAATCGGCCACCTGCTGGCAGACAGCCACCGACACCCCTTCCTGCGCCTCCTTGGTGGAGGCCCCCAGGTGCGGTGTCAGGAGGGCGTTCTTGGCCTTAACCAGGGGATGGTCCCCCGTGATGGGTTCGCTGGCGAAGACGTCCACGGCCGCCCCGGCGATGGTCCCGCTGTTGAGGGCCGCCGCCAGGTCATCCTCGTTGATGACGCCTCCCCGGGCGCAGTTTATCAGCCGGGCGGTGGGCTTCATCTGTTTCAGCCGCCGGGCATCGATGAGGTTGCGGGTCTCGTCGTTCATGGGTACGTGGAGGGTGACGAAATCGGACTTCGCCAGCAGTTCTTCCAGCGAAACCAGCTCGATCTCCTCGGACTTGAGCAGCTGCTGCGGTGCGTATGGGTCGTGTCCCAGCACCTGCATGTCCAGCGCACGGGCATAGGTCATTACCCGGCTACCGATGCGACCCAGGCCGACAATCCCCAGGGTCTTGCCGCGCAGCTCCACCCCCTTCAGCGCCTGGCGGTTCCACTCCCCTGCCTGAAGCTGACCGTGTCCCAGGTGTACGTTCCGGGACAGGGCCATCATCAGGGCCAGGGTATGCTCGGCGGCTGAGATGGTATTACCGTCGGGTGTGTTCATCACCACGATGCCGCGGAGGGTAGCCGCCTCCACGTCGATATTGTCCACGCCCACGCCGGCCCGGCCCACCACCTGCAAGTTGTCGGCCCGGCCCAAAAGGTCGGTGGTCACCTTGGTACCGCTGCGCACGATCCAGCCATGGACCGTGCCCACCTCTTCAATGATTTTCTCAACGGGCTGGCCGGACAGGTCCATTACGTCCAGTCCCCGCTGCGTGAGGATCTCCAGGCCGCTGGGAGTGATCGGATCGGTAATCAATACTCGCTTCATCAGGCTTCCCCTTCGTCATTGAGCGCGTGATCGAAGGTCTTCAGGAAAGCATCCAGGTCCTCCGGCATGACCGCCCCCATGTGGGCGATGCGGAAGGCCTCGCCCCGCAGCTTGCCGTAGCCCCGGTCAATGCGATAGCCCAATTCCTCAAGATCTTTATATAGCTGATTAACATCCCAGCCCTGTACGTTGCGTATGGCCGTGATGGTTGGGGATTCGTACCCCTTTTCCGGGAACAGTTCCTGGCCGTGGCGGTCGGCCCAGGCCTGGGTGGTAGCGGCCATATTCTGGTGGCGCTTAAAGCGGGCATCCAGCCCCTCCCTCCCAATATCCTTGAGGATTTTCTGCAGACCGTACATGTGGGGAATGGAGGGCGTGCTGGGGGTCTGCTGTTTCTGATAATAGCTGTCATATGCCATGAAATCGAAGTAGTAGCCTTTCCGCTGCATCTCCGCTGAGCGCTCCAGAGTTCTGCCGGAGACGGCGCAGACAGTGAACCCCGCCGGCAGACCCCAGGCCTTCTGCACGGAGGCAAAGCAGGTGTCCAGCCGCCACTCGTCCACCTTTATCTCGATCCCCATCATGGAGCTCACCGCATCCACGTGCAGGAAGACATCGGGATACTTGCTGGATACCAGGTCCGCAATCTCCTTCAGGGGGCTCATGACCCCCGTGGAGGTCTCGTTGTGCACCAGGGTCACCGCATCGTACTTGCCGCCGGCCAGGGCATTATCCACCTCCTCGGGGTGGATGGCCTCCCCCCAGGGCTTCTCCAGGGCATCGCACAGCAGATCGCAAGATTTGGTGACAGTATGCCACTTGGCTGAGAAGGCCCCGTTCACCAGGTTCAGGCACCGCTTCTTGACCGTATTGCGCACCGCAGCTTCCCAGACGCCGGTAGCGGGGTTGGAAAACAGAAACACTTTCCCGGCCCCCAGCACCTTCTCCAGCCCGGCGGTAACATCAGCCCAGAGCTCGGAGAACTCCGGCGTGCGGTGGCCCACCTGGGGCTGGATCATAGCGGCCAGGGTGTCCTCCGCTACGGGCGTGGGACCGGGGATGAAGAGCTTGGGGTAAATCATCTGTGTATTACTCGCAAATGGTTAACAGGAGACTGAAACCCCGGTCAAACCGGGAAATTCGGATCGAAAGTTAGGCATGTCTGAGGGACGGCGGCAATGGGGATGGGGGCTGGTGATTGGTGACTGGTGACTGGTGATTGGTGACTGGGGGCATCGATGATTGATGAATGTCGAATGTCGATTGAAGATTGAAAGAGTAAAGGGGAAAAGGCGGGAAGCATAAGTACCGCCAAGCCCGCCTTCGGACGGGCCTCTGGGACGCAGAAGGCGCCTGTGGACCGGCCTCCAAACCGGGACCAGGAAGACCCCCTAAAATTCAACAAAATCCCTACAAAATTCCGCATTTTAAGGGGGGGGTACCGTCGGGAGGCCAGAATCTCCCTGTTGAAAAATATTTCCGCTCCAAAGCCAGAGGCCCCGCCATTGGCCCCGCCGATGGCGGGATTCAGGACGGGACTGAAGGCGCCGGACAGGGGCGTAAATCTCCCTGTTGAAAAAGTTCTCCGCCCCAAAGCCTCCCTCGCGGTCCATGACGTTGGAACTAGGACCCCTACGGGCAGTGCCGGCAGGAGAGGTATCAGCGCGATATGGCGGCAGCATCAGCATAGCGCCGGAATATAAGCCGGCGGCGAGGGCCTGTCGTTCGCGGGGTGCGCCTGGTGCGCGAAAAGCAGCGGTGAGCGGTGAGCGGTGAGCAAGCAGCAGTGGCAGTAGGCAGACCTCACCCACCCCCGCCGCAGGCGGGACAGGTTTCTCGTCCAGTAGGAATTTGGACGTTTAGAGGAGTGGACGCTGCAGGACTCGAATCTGCGACCCCCGCCTTGTAAGGGCGGCTCCTATCGACGGGGAGCGTTGGCTTGGCTGCAATTAAGCTGCATTTTGGATGCGGAATATCCGTCTAATGGATTAATCTGCCGAGTTATCCTCAATTCCAGTTTTAGTGTACCATTGAATTTTAGTGGCATTTTCATACTCAATAATTACTATTTCAAGAGGCAAACTATCGAATTTCTTTCTTAACTCCTCAAGCAATGTTTCTGCTTGCTCATAACTGCGAAGTAAGCCCAAGTGTGCATTTCGTAGGTGAATGCGTTTTATTTGTGAGTGCTTTGAGTCAGGCTTTAGTGGTGTTACTGCTTCTGGATACGCATCTTGTCGGTAGTCAAATAGTTCCTCTCTCTTTTGCATATAATAGATCTCGTACTCTTTTGATTTTCCACCATTGTTAGCTATTATGAAACCGTAGTTCATTTTGGGTATCCTCTAGGTTTATCTTCTGATTATTTGTATCGATTCGGGGGCTTTAGGACATTCGGGGCAAAAACGAAAGCCGGACATCCTACGCTTATAAGGTTTTGTTCGCACCTATCAAGAATCCTGGATCATGTGCTGAACGATACATATAGGGTCAATATTTTACCAGCACACGCTCAGCGTCAATTGTGAGCAGCTGTGGCGTCTGTTCGCGGTCCAGCAGGCCGGCGGTCTCGGAAACGTTGCCCGTGATGTACTGGCTCAGTTCATCCAATGTGATTTCCCGATCAGCGTTCCGGTCGGCCTCGCCGCGTAGCCCCTTCAGCATGAAGTAGGTGAACAGGCCGTGCTTTTTCTCCGGCCAGGCAGAAGAAATCTGCTTCCCGGTGGCCGCAGCGAATACGGAGACGTTGCCTTTGGCAGTCGGTCCTACCACCTCGATATAGACCGGCCTGGCATCGGCCAGCAGCATTTCGTTATTGCGGTTCGCGCCCGAAAAGCAGGCATCCAGGAAGATGGTCACCGAACTGGCGCCCAGCTCCGCTACCTGTTCGTATAGCCGGTCCAGCTCGTACCCGGTCTGCGATGCGTAATTCGGGTCGCCGTCATAGGGGATGAGATACATCTTATTTTCTTTGATATCCGGCGAACCGTGCCCGGCGTAGTAGAAATACACCTCGGTCTGGCCCGCCTTGATCCGCTTGGCCAGCCATCCCCCTGGTGAGAACACCTTGCTGAACTCCGCCTGGCCCACGTCGCTGTCGGTGCGGTAGTAGATGCGGCTCGCTGGGATGCCCAGCACCTGCTCGAAATACTCCCGCGCCCAGAAGGCGTCACGCTTGGCAAACGAGGCCCCCGGGATGAGTTTGTAGTGCTCCACGCCAAATACTACCGCCAGGGCAGATGCGCGCTTCGATTTTGTGACCGGCAGCTCTTTCTCGATATCGACCGACAGGGTGGCGACGTCGGGGGGTGCCGCACCGGCCAACTCCTTGCCGGTTACCATCAATTGCTGGATGTCCTGCAGGGGCTTCTCGATGGCCAGCACCAGTGGCAGGCTGCCCTGCGTGTTGGCTTCGGTATAGTTGATCAGGACCTTTATTTCACGGTCCACCTTCATGTTGGCCAGGATGGTAAACTCCAGGTCCTTGAACTCGCCGGCGTTGAGGTAGCCAAAGGAGAAGGCCTTCCTGCTTTCGGGGGTGAAGAACACGTTGGCGGGGAGCTGGATGTCGAAGGCGGTGTTCTCCGCCGGCCCGCCGCCCCGGTTCTGGACCCGCGCCTGCACGGTGGTGCTCACTCCCGGGCGGATGATGCTCTCGCCGGTGGCGGTGGAGACGCCGAAGTCCGCCAGGACCAGCTCCGGCGGGATGAAGGGGTAGGTCTCGAAGGATATCTCCGCCGGGTCCGGGGGGAAGCCGTTGCTCTCGGAGGGGGTCAGGACGAGGGTGTGCGACTTGCGCCCGGCCTGCCTGGAAGCGCTCACCTCAATGCTGGCGGTGGCCGTCTTGCCGGGGGGGATGTCCCCGATGTAGCTGCCGGGGGCGAAGCTCAAGGCGGGATCGGGGCTCCGGCCCTCAAGCTCCAGGTTCACGCCGATGGCCGCTCCCCGGCCGCCGTTGACCAGCGAGACCTTGATCCGCCCCGTCTCCCCGGCATCGAGAAAGCCGTTGCCGTTGGCCTCGGAAAAGGCCACCCGCATCACCAATTCCGGCGGCACCAGGCTGCGCGTTGGTCCACCGGCCAGGACGGCGCCGGGACCTTCCCGCTGCGGGCCGAAGGGATACCGGCCGCCGGTTTGCGGGTCCTGCACGGCCAAGTTGAACCGCTCCCGCTTGCCCTGCTCGTTGAGCTGCTGCTCGCCGATGATCTTCAGGGAACCGAAGCGGCTCTTGAATGCGGGGGCTGCGGCGAGCGGTACGCTTACTTTATATTTCTTGCCCTCGAAAGTTATCGGAAAAACCTGCGCATCGGCGTCGTAGCCACCCAGGACACCTTTGCCAAGGGTTACTTCTTCCCGAGACGCCAGGATAGCCTGCCTGATCTGGGCGTCGAGCTGCGCGTGTTCTTCCGGCAGCTGCCGGGCATACCTGTCCCTGATCCGCTTCTCCTGCCCTTTGGCTCTTTCAAGCCGCTGCCGGTAAGCCTCGGTAGTCTCGAATTCCCCCTTCGCTTGCAGGGCGTCGATCTCGGCCCCGGCCTTGCTCTCGAGCCTCCGCTCAATAGTCTGCTTCTTTGCCAGCAGCTGTTCTACTTCGTTGGGTATCAACCACAACTTCGCCGTTTTATCAGTAGAGCCGGTCGCCAGGAGCGATCCGTCAGGGGAAAAGGCCACGGACAGGAAATAATAACTAATATGCCCCTGGAAGGTGCGTACCTCCCGGCCGGTGGCCACCTCCCACAACTTCGCCGTGTTATCCAAAGAGCCGGTAGCCAGCTGCCGCCCGTCCGGGGAAAAGGCCACGGAATTGACCCAATCACCATGCCCCTGGAAGGTGCGGACCGCCCGGCCGGTAGCCACATCCCACAACTTCGCCGTTTTATCTCTAGATGCAGTAGCCAGGTGCCGCCCGTCCGGGGAAAAGGCCACGGAATAGGCCGAACTACTATGCCCCTGGAAGGTGCGGACGATTTTGCCGCTGGCCACCTCCCACAACTTCGCCGTGTTATCATGAGAGCTGGTCGCCAGGTGCCGCCCGTCCGGGGAAAAGGCCACGGACCAGACCGTACCACTATGCCCCTGGAAGGTGCGGACCTCCCGGCCGGTGGCCACCTCCCACAACTTCGCCGTTTTATCACCAGAGCCGGTAGCCAGCTGCCGCCCGTCCGGGGAAAAGGCCACGGACCAGACCGTACCACTATGCCCCTGGAAGGTGCGGACCGCCCGGCCGGTGGCCACCTCCCACAACTTCGGCGTTTTATCTTCAGAGCCGGTAGCCAGGTGCCGCCCATCCGGGGAAAAGGCCACGGAATTGACCCAATCACCATACCCCTGGAAGGTGCGTACCTCCCGGCCGGTGGCCACCTCCCACAACTTCGCCGTGAAATCATAAGAGCCGGTAGCCAGGAACTGCCCGTCCGGGGAAAAGGCCACGGAATATACCCAATTAACATGCCCCTTTAAGGTGCGGACCGGGGTTGTGATAACTTCCTGGGCCGGCAGGGAGGCAGCCAATGAAAGGGTAGCAATGAAAAGAAAACGCCTGGTGTTCATCGGTGCAGAAACTCCTACCTCTTTGGATCACTGTTCAAGCCTTCATCGCCTGGAAAAACGAGAGGTACGCCGGCAACAATACAGAGGATTTCCACGGACCGGCCAGGTACTCGAGCAGGCGATTCCGGTTAGTAGGATATTACATCAGAATCCAGTGGGAATCATAGCTCGATCCTTTAATGTTTGCTGACTTAACACCTGCTCGCCAGTATGCAATCCCGCATAAGGCCGCGAGGACAACACCGTGCCCGGATAATCCCATTCTGAAAGCAACGTAACCGGGAGAACGACTGGCTGAGATCTAAAAAAACCACTTGGCAGGAGTACTAGGTGGCTTTCTCGGGCTACCATAGAAAGGGGTTCGGGTGTACTGCTCGTCAATCAGTCGCATCAGAGTAAGGTTCAATTCGCCCTCACCTACGGGGCGGTAGTACCAACCCGACCGGCTCAGTCCCAACAGCGTGTCCAGTTTTTGGGGGAAAGCTTAGGGTGCCAGCGATTCGATCATACAGGTAATCCTCAATCGACTCCCTACCCCGTTTCCCTGCCCCTTTAGGTCCCCTAGACGTAAGTCGCTTCAACACTGTCCAATTATTGCACAATTGGCCTTTTGCCTCGGCGGTGAGCAACCCGGCGTTTTGGTCGGGAGGATATAATTCCCATTGCGCGGGGGATGACCCGTTTTTTACTCTATTTACAGCGCTGGGATGATCTCGATACCCTTAAAAACAATATCATGGATCGTGTACTCGCGACTGTGTAAATGGGGCCTTACATGCCTGCTGATAATTAAACCGATCATTGAGACAAGATGCCCTCTGACTCAATTTGGGCTAGTTCTTGAGAATTGATTGACGCTGCTGCCCTTTGCGTAGTAAACTAAATAAAACAGGAGAAAGAATAATGCCCGTTCGTATCTATAGCAATAATTGCGAAAATGGCGACTGCCACTTTGGCATCCGGACCGATAAGGAGGCACTTTATTATCGGGAGTTGGAGAAGAACACATTTGGAAAAATATCTTCCTATGTCAGTGTAGTCTTTGATGACGTAAACAAGTTAAGTTGGCCAGCAATAGCAGCATCTGTTAATGAAGCATTTAACAAGATTGGCGAGCCTACTTATCAGAATCAGTATTCCGAGCAAACTAGCACAGGCAAAGTGGAATTGTTAGCTGAACCCGGAATTTTCGAGACTGCAGGAATGGTCGAGGTGGAATTAGAAAATGTTGTGGATATACTCCGCAAGAAAGGAAAGAATATCAGTTTCTAGTAGATATTCCTGTCGATTCAATTAAATGCGCTTGGTGGTTGTTCCGGTGGATTAGTACAGTGATTCCCCCGCTCCTAGTCCCGTCTTAAATCCCGCCGCAGGCGGGGCCAAAGGCGGGGCGCACCTCGCGCACCAGGCGAAAGACAACCGGCTCCCCGGATCGTATCTTCGGCTGTCATGGAATTGACGGCTCATATCGCCTTTATCCCTCCTGGTTCGGCCGTGCCTTCGCTGCCCGTGATTCAGGGGGGTACCCCCCCCCAGGGGGGGTGGTACCACGGCCTCCGTCGGGGACCGTGATACTATCGTGGTACTATCGTGGTACTATCGTGATACTTCCGTGATACCGGATTGACCCTTCCGGGAACGGCTCTTTGATAGTCTGCATGGCAAGCTCCTATTAAGAATAAATGTATCACTTTTTCCTTGAAATGTCCCTTGCACTGTTGGGAATGGGATTATATCTTCAATCGTATTTAAACGTATCACTAATCTTCACATTTAACAACGAATAAATAAGGGGGCCGGATGCAGCACAGAAAGTTTGGTCGCATCGGTTGGGACGTCAGCGAAATCGGTTATGGCATGTGGGGCATGGCAGGCTGGACCGGTTCGGATGATGAGCAGTCGATGGCCTCGCTGCAGCGTGCTGTGGATCTTGGTTGCAGCTTTTTCGACACCGCCTGGGCTTATGGCGAGGGCAAAAGCGAAAGTCTTCTGGGCCAACTTGTGAGAGCGAACACGGCGAAGAAACTGTATACTGCCACTAAAATCCCGCCGAAGAATTTCTGCTGGCCCAGCCGGCGGGAGTATTCCCTGGATGACTGTTTTCCTCCCGACCATATCGAGAAGTACGTGGCCGGCAGCCTGGAAAATTCAGGGCTTGACTGCTTTGACCTGATGCAGCTGCATACCTGGGAAGACAACTGGCTCGAGGATGACCGGTGGTATGCAAAACTGGAGGATCTCAAAAAGCAGGGGGTCATCAGGGCCATCGGCATAAGTATCAACCGTTGGGAGCCCTGGAATGGCGTCAGGGCCGTAGAGAGCGGGCTGATCGACGCAGTGCAGGTTATCTATAATATTTTCGATCAGAGTCCCAGGGACGAGTTGTTCCCGGCCTGTCGGGAGCATAATGTAGCGGTCATCGCCCGGGTGCCTTTTGATGAGGGCACGCTGACGGGCACGCTGACCAAGGAGAGCAGCTGGCCGGCCGGCGATTGGCGGAACACCTATTTTGTTCCGGAAAACCTGGCGGCCAGCGTTGAACGCGCCGATGCTCTCAAGCCGCTGGTACCGCCTGGCATGACCATGCCGGAAATGGCCCTGCGCCATATCCTGGCGGAGCCCACGGTGAGCACAATCATTCCGGGGATGCGCAAGCTCCGGCATGTGGATATGAACATCGCCACCAGTGACGCCGGCCCGCTGGATGAGGGGCTCATTAAGGAACTGGAGAAACACCGCTGGAACCGCGAACCGACGGAGTGGTCGCAGTGAAAAGGGCAGGAAGGGGGGCCGTGATGGCGAGACTCTACTACTCCGAATCTGCTGGCTTCAATATGCTGCCCACGGGAGCGGATAATTGATCTCTCATCGGACAATGTCTTTGTCTACAAATGCGAAAGGTAGTAATATTGATTAAAGATAACGTAAATGGAGCCAGTCACAAATTTCCGCCTGACCGATCATGCTAAAGCCGAGATGGTTCGACGCCAGATCAGCGAGCCAGACCTTGCCCGGGTCCTTTCCGCGCCTGAGCAGACGACAACTGTACGCGAAGGCCGCGAAGTCTATCAATCTCGTATGGAATCGGGTGATCTACCTAAAATGTATCTCCTGCGAGTTTTCTTAGACGCTGATCGTGACCCACCCGAAGTTATGACCGCCTACAGGACCAGCAGGATTCAAAAGTATTGGAGGGCCGACCTATGAAAGTCACTTACGACCGCGAGACCGACACCCTGACGGTTATTTTTAGCGAGACCCCGGTTGCCGAAAGCGATGAAGATAAGCCCGGCGTGATCCTTGACTATGACGAATCAGGAAACCTAGTCTCCCTTGAAATACTTGACGCCTCACGCCGAGTAACCTTACCAGGCCGTATCGAGTATCAGGTTGCTCCCATGACGACGCGGCCGTGGTAGCCGCCAGGCCTGCCCCTATGGGCGTCCTGACCGGACAGGTAGCCCAAGGCTCGCTGTGGCTATGCCGAGGCCGGGCGAGCCTGAGCAGGGCCGAGGGGACGCCAAGCGCTCAAGCAATGTCGCACAAGGACGCAATGGCACTACGGACTTGATGCGGAACGGCTCGATGATGGTTTTCATGGTCGGCTCCTACATACATAGGATCATGCGACAGTAACACTAACTGCTAATTTAAGAACCATCGATAGAATGTAGGCAGGGAATGGTTCAGGGCTATATATTTGGGTGTATTGAGGGCGGAAACCCCTTGCTAGTCATAAATCTATGTTTTCTACTTTTAGCTGGGCATGGTGCTCCCTGAATTGAAGCAGTAGCAAGCGATACAATGCCCGACGGACGGGCTGCTGACAGGCAGCGAGGAAGTGACTCGCTAGGTTGGAAACATAAAATGGGCAGTTTCATTTAAATACTATGAAATTCTGTTATCAACTTTTTATCCTTCTTCTTACGATTCTCCCTTTAATACCTTCTCAGGCTTTTGCCAGGAGCAAGCTTAATTTTATGCCGGCTCACTCCTCTAAAGTATTTCCCCAGTTGTATGCCGATCCATTTAACACCAAATTGGGTTTCTCAAAAAGCCTGGAATCCAATCAATATATTGTTCAAATTGGTCAAAGCATATATTTATTACAATATGTTCCTTCCGGGGTTGAGGAGCAACAGAATAGTGAAGGTATATTTTTTGCATTCACGGGGTATTCATGGACTTTACTATCTCAGAGGGGCAGCAAATTTCCCGTGTTCGCGGTGGACTATCTATTTGCTGGATCTGTTGATTTTCGTTACAGGCGCCGCTTTCAATGTCGGCTAAAGTTCACCCATATCAGCGCGCATTTGGGTGATGAATTTTTCGCTGATGAGAATGTGCGTCCGCGAGTTTATAGCCGGGAATTCATCAGCGGATATGGCGCCGTTAATTTGAATCATATGATGTTTTATGGAGCATTGCATTGGATCTATCATACGATTCCGCAGGTGGAGCCTATCAATATTCAATTCGGAACCACGATATATTTCAGAGAATTCTTTAGAAATAACTTATCCCCCTACATTAGTGCAGATGTGCAGTTAATCGGGGAATTCGGGTACCATGCCGACCAGAATATCCAACTTGGGATACGATTTTTTCACCAACAACAAAGAGCCTTTCGATTTGCGCTAACCTATCAAACCCGCCACAAAATATTTGGGCAGTTTTTTACAGAAACTGAAGAAGTGATTTCTTTTGGTTTCTTTGTGGATAATTAGCAGCAATGAAAACAAGGTGAAGAATTGGATGATAAGGTTTGGCAAAAGCATGACGATACTCATCACAGTGTTGAAACACTTAAGGGCCGCCTTTACACACTCGAAAAAGACATTCTAAAATTTGAAAACGAAAACCAGGAACGGGACTCTTTGTCTGAGCACAATTCCACTGACCACCTCGATTGGAGCTAGGGAGATAGCGCCATTTTCCCCAAGTAATCAAGAAATCCATTCGATCCCTTAACAGAGGAAGTACCGCATCACCGGCCGCTTCTCCGACCAGCGGGCCATTTCCACAAAACCCGCCGCCTTGAAGGCCGAGGCGAGCCCGGCCAGGCAATCACCAAGTATTCTGGCATTGCCCTGCATCTGATAATAACTTGTCACCGCCATTGACCAGACGAGCCCAAGGAAATGCCTGCCCGCAGTGTGGCGCCGATAACGAATATTCGGCCTAACAGAGGATCAAAGGAGCGAGAAGAATGAAAGACATCAACGAATTCAGCCTATCACGACTGTTCAGGTTTGTGTCCTATGCACTTGCCGGTATTGCCTTGTACCTGGCAGGTGTGGAGCTAGAAAGTGGCAACCTTCGATTGGCTTCCATATTCCTGGGTATCGGGGGCCTGATCGGGGTTGTGCGGAATATCATCAGGCTGCGGTCCAAATAACTCAAACTGAAGCGAACCCGCAGGCCGGCGGTTTCCGAGTGCAGGGAAACCCAAGCAGCCCGGCGCTACCATCGAAAAGCAGGGACCGCAAGGTAGGAAGCCCATCCAGCCCCACACTCACCCGCTCACCCGATTCGTGCTGGTTCGGGCCAGGCCCACTGTCGTGGTATACTAATGGTGGTCTGCCTGGCAGCGCATCACCGACCTAGTCTCCGAGCGCCGTAGCACTTCCTTGAATCCGCCGCCCTGAACGCTGAGGCATAACCCGTCCAGGCGAGGGCCGCCAGCTTGGCTATTGCAGAATCGGCTAGGCAATCCCCAAGCCACCCTGCACAGCTTCAGGGCGACATTCAACAATACTTTGAGGGACTTAGGGCTGTCGATTGAGGATCGCCAGGTCTTGTTGGCACACTCGTCCGCCGCGACGACGAAGATCTACACGCATCCTAACTTCGATCTTGCCGCGAAGTTCGTGAATCGGATACTGGACCCGGCCAATTTGGCAGGGGTGGTATGACACAGAATGTGCCCTGAGTGTGACCAAAAAGGCCACGGTAAACTGCATTAGGCTGCACTTGAATGCACTCCGCAGAAATGAAAAAACCCCCGTTTCTCGTCGGAAACAGGGGCTTCTCGTCAGTAGCGGGGGTAGGATCCGGCTACGCTACCGCTACGCCGGACAAGTTCGAACCTATTAAAGCAATATAATACCGCGTCGCTGCAGCCACTCCGTCCCTGCGTGAGACTTAAAGGACTTCTCTCTCCGGCGGGCCTCTTCCCTGGTAGGCACTTCCTCCTTGTAAACCAAATCCCAGTCTGTACCCTTCCTGGTATAGTTAGATTGACCTGAGTTGTGCTCCCTGAGGCGGCGGTCCAAGTCGTTAGTCATGCCGACATAAGTATGGCCTTCTTTAGAGCGAAGAATATAAACTATATGTGCCATAGAGAAATTTAATGCTATGAACCAGTGTAGCGGGGGTAGGATTTCCCGCCGTTGGCGGGACTGAATCCCCGACTCTAAAGGTCGGGGGCGAACCTGCGACCTTCGGTATGGCAAACAATAAGACCTCCATTGGGAGGTCTTATTATGTAGCGGGGGTAGGATTCGAACCTACGACCTTTGGGTTATGAGCCCAACGAGCTACCGGACTGCTCCACCCCGCATCTGAAGCGGTCAAAATTAAGCACGTTCGGAACCGAAATCAATCGCACTGGATGAGGCTTGTGTCGAGTCTAGGGACATGGTTTACAGATTGGGGTGCTCCGAAGTTAAGATGTTTGTACTTGGGATCATCCAGGATTGTCACCGTCCAGAAGCAGGCTAGCTCAGCTGTTT
>CAZULW010000025.1:27035-33571 GCA_964621455.1 uncultured bacterium | reverse complement strand
TACCAGTCCAACTGGCGGCACGCGCAGCTGCGCCGGGCGGTGGGGCAGCTCCCCTCAAAGCAGCGGCTGGCTATCACCCTGCACTATTTCCAGGAGCTGGGCTACGAAGAAGTAGCGGCGGTCATGGACATGCCGCTGGGGACCGTCAAATCATATCTCCACCGGGCCAAGGCGGCCCTGGCCCGGGCCCTGGGACAGGAGGAAAGGAGTTTCGCATGAAGGAGCAACCGCTTGATGAGCTGCAGCAGGTTTTCCGGGAGGCCCAGGTGGACCTGCCCCCCGGCCTCAAGGCCCGGCTGCTGGCAATCCCCGCGCTTGAGCAGCGCCCTTCTTTCTTGAGCCTGCCCTGGCTGCTGCCCCTGGCCACCCTGATACCCGGCTTCCTGTGGGTGGTTATCCGTTATGGGGCGGATCTGTTTGGCTACATCACCCAGCTCACGCGTGGCTTCAACATGCCCGAGCTGCCCCGCATCACGGCCCTGCGGGACTTCACGCTCCCGGATTTATCCCGGTTCCCTGTCGTGAGCGAGCTGTCCCTGCCGGCCCTGCCCACCATCACGCCGGTCATGGTATTGGCGTTCACGGCAGCCGTAGCGATTATCGCGGGGCTGGCGGCGGGGCTTTACCTGTGGCGTGAGTCGCAGCTGGACGTGCAATATATCCATCTGCTGAACCGGAGCATGTAAGGGAAACCGGCGGACGGGGCTGGAATGGGCTGGTTGTGACTATCTGTCAGCCGACCGGCCCGGTTGCTGGATCCGACCTATTTCCCTTCCATAATCTTGATCAGCGCCTCCTGGGCTTCGGGGGTGCCGATCCGCGCCAGAGCGGAGACGGCTTCGGTGCGGACCTTTACGTGGGGATCGTTTATCGCCAGGTTCAAAAGGGTAGGCACTACCGCATCGCTGCTGGTCCGGCCCAGGGCGTTCACGACATTTCTTCTTTCGCTGGGGTCATCCAGGTTAGCGGCAATGTTGACCAGGGCCTTGATAGCCGCCTCGCTCCCCTGGCGTCTGAGAACGCTTACAGCCTCTTTTCGGACCTCTCTATCGGGGTCTTTCGTGGCAATATCCGACAGTCTGGCCACTACGTTCGGGTCCTCAAAATTCCTTAGCGCGTTGACAATCTTCTTGCGTAATTCCCCATTTTTAGTGCGGTCATAGAGCTTGAAAACGGCTTGAACCGAACTCTTATTGTCAAACTCCCTCATCCTGTTAAGAGCGGCTAGGGCCACTTCGACATTATGGTCCTGTTCCAGTTCTTCAACGATGGGGCCATATTCGGCTTTAGCTTTTTTGCTTTTGGCAGCCAGCCGCCGGCCAATCTTGATAAGGTTGGCCTTGGCGTCATCCAGCCAATTGCTGTTGGCGAATTCCTGGATGAACTGATGATAGGCTTCAAACACTTCTTCGTCGGACCGCTTGGATTTTTCCATGGCGTAGCAGATCCAGAACCGGGCGTCATCAACATACCGGTTCCCCCTCTGTTGCCCGTACCTTTTCAGGAACTCATCAAAGGCCTTGCGGGCCTGGGCCCATTTCTCGTCGAGAATCTGGCCATAGGCGTCCTGGTAGGCCTGGGTGACCTGGTCTTGCGGGACAATTGCCTGATAATCCTCAGTGCTAGGGAGAGTTAATTTCATTCGCTGCCGTATTTCTTCCGCTTGCTGCCGGGTCTCTTCCGCTTGCCGCCGTGCCTCTTCTGCTTGTCGCCGGGCCTCCTCTGCTTGCTCACTGGCTTCCTCCCGTAGCTGCTCGGCCTGTAAGTGCAACTCGTACTCCGGAAACTCGAACTCCGGAAACTCAAACTCCGGCAGCTCCGGATCCGGCATGGGCAACTCCCAATGAAAAAGATCCAGGTCGTCCATATCCCAATCCGTGGGTTCTTCCGGTGGGAACGGTGGTCGCGGTGGTTCTACCGGCCGAGGCGCAGCTTCCTGGGCGTGTCCCAGGGCCAGTATTCCCGCCAGGACGATCACCGGCCATAGTAAACGGCGGTGCAGCACAGTAGTTTGGCTCACAGGTGATGTATATGTAAACATGGTATCTTACCTCCTCATTGTCAAATGACCAAGGCGGAGCCCTTCACCTCGGGCAAGCCGGGCTCTTCAGGCCCACCTTCCCCGCCGGGAGCCAGCTCCGTCAGGGTGATTTTCAATAGAATAGCGTTTTTATCGATCCCCTCCTGCACCAGTTGGATGGTCCATTTCAGGTTCTCGCCCTCACTGTTTGCCAGCTGGAGGAGAATAAGCTCAATTTGATCGATGAGATACTGCAACCCCTGGTTAGAGGCAGCCACCTGGTGGCTCCGCAGCTCCCGTCCCTGGTACAGCAGCTCCTGGGAGATCATCTGCTGCCGGGATAAGTCAATCACGGCCGGGTCGTCGTATTGGGTATCAAAGTTGCCCAACCCCAGGAGGAGAACTCTGGAGCGTTCCAGGTAGCGGGACGCCAGGCTGTTGAACTCGGCAACGGCGGCGGGATCGAATACCCCTGCCCGGGCGGCGGCAGCCGCGCCACCGGATTGACTCATATAGATGGATCGGCCGATGAACACCCCGGTAGCCACCAGCAGGACGGCGGCTGCCGCTGTAATCCACGCCGGACGGATGGGAACCACCGGCGGAACCCAGCTGCGCCAGTCGGGCCGGAATGCCTTCCTTTGACCCTGTTCCAGGCGGTCGGAAAGGCGGACCCAAAAGCCCTCCCAGAAGGCCGGGGCCACCGCGGGTGCCTGCCGCCGCTCCATGACCTTCAGGGTCCAGGAAAGCTGCTGGTACTCCTCGGCGCAATTGGGGCAGGACGCCAGGTGCGCCTCAAAGGCCCGCTGCCGGCGGGGGGGCAGTTCCTGATAGAGCGCTCCCGCCATCATTTTCCGGCATCTGCTGCAACTACTCATGACGGGTCCTCCAGGCCGAGCTCCGCCTTATAAAAAGCCAGCTCCTTCTGCAGGCGGCGGATAGCCCTGAACAGCTGGCTTTTCACCGTTCCCAGTGACAATCCCAGGATACGGGCGATTTCTTTCAGGGGCAGATCGTGATAATGACGCAAGACAAAGACCGAGCGCTGCTGGGGCGCAAGGGCCTCAAGGGCCCGGTTGATGTGATCCTGCATATGGCGGGCGGCCGTCCGGTCTTCAGGATCGTCCTCGGCCGCGTGGGTAACGAACGGCTCCGGCTGTGGCTGGCCTTCATCTGACGAAGACGGGTCAACCCGCCAACCCCTGGCCCGCTCTTTCCGGCTGTTGTCGATGTGCGTGTTCACCATAATGCGATATAACCAGGACATGATCTTCGTCTCACCCCTGAAGCGGGGGAGGGCGTGATACGCCTTGATAAACACCTGTTGTGATAAATCTTCCGCATCGTCCCAATCACCTGTCAACTCGATAGCCAGTTGAAAAATAGTTTCCTGGCAGCGCTCAACCAGTTCCCGGAAGACCTTGGCATCTCCTTCACGAAACCTTTGGATAAGACGTTGCTCATGGCTCTCCATTTTCAGGTCATACCGTTATCTAGACGTACATTCGACCAGAAAGGTTTACACCCTGACACCATTTTTTTCCATCGCATCGGTACCTGCCAACAGGTTAATGATGTTAATGCTACTACTATGTCAGGGGAAATGCAACGGATTCAGAGAGGGAACCGGCCCCTCTGGGCCCTGGGCGTACCCGCCTCGGGGAGTCCGTCGCCCAAGGCTCGCTGTGGTTCCGCCGAGGCCAGGCGAGCTCCCTAATCCGCCGTCTGGCCCCACCGTTGGCGGGGCTGGTGAAACACCGCTGCGGTGGCGGATATATTGCGCCTGCCACTGTCGAGCAGGCCAATTAGTCCAATAGGGCGGTAATATCCTTTTCGGAGAGTTCTTCTTGAAAAACCTGGAAGCGATCCTGATCGCCAGTTATCCGGTAGACCTGCAGGATCTCTTCAAGCCTGAACTCAGCGCCGACGTTATGTACCGTTATTTCCTTCGGTGCAGACAAGGCAATGGCTGAATAGATTCCTCCGACATGGGCCAGTCCCGGTACGAACAGTCTCAATGACTCGACATCATTGTTATGGTCCAGGTTCACGCCATAGGCGACCACCTGGTCGACGAGGTCTTCAGCCATGACACCGGCCAATATGGTCCACGGGCCGGCCTCCTCTAATCCTACCAGGTGCACTTCCTTCATGGCCTGGTTATTTCTTAAAAATGCCAGGGCCGTCAATATGTCCTGTACTCGCTCCTGGGTGTCGGTGCGGTTGAAGGTGGTAAAGTGTCTGAATGTTTCATCGCGCTGGGTCTCGGTACCCTCCTGAAGGACGTGTTCGCCAATTTTGAAAACGTCAATTGCGAGAACATTCTGACCTTTTTCAAGCAGCCCCTTGACCAGCTCCGTCGGCTCGGCCTTGTCGGTCCCGGCAATAGCGGCCTTGCCCCGGGAATGAATGATCAAAGTAGCGGTCCGACCCCCGTTTACCGGCCGATACCAGATCGCCGGTATCCAATCATTATGACCACTGCGGGATATGAGCAAGCGGCTGACGATATAGCCTGATCCGGCAGCCGAACCGACCTCTTTCGCCGTCACTTCCGGCGGAACTTCGGCAGCGATTATGTGCCGGTACATTCCGCCGTAAACATCACGGAATCTCTGCAGGCTGTGCCGGCCGGAGGGCCAATATCTCTGAACATTTTCGATGGCCATATGCCGCAAGTACTGGGTGAGTTTACCGGCATCAAAGTCACCGGGAGGGCTGAGGTCCGGAAAGGCCAGCAGGTCCTCATCCTTTTCAGGTGCGAAGGGCATTTCCTTCAACGCGGCGGGATCATCGGCTTCAAGTACCCATCTGCCGAACCATTCGTATATGGCTTCACGGCTGGCCTTGTTGTAATTATGAGGATAATCAAATTGCACATATTTCAGCCGGTCACCGGCGCCATATAACTGATAGATCGTCTTCATCATGGGATACTCTATTCTTGGCGTGTTCAGTGTCCAATCCTGGGTATTTGAAACCATGAGCAGGGGCCGAGGGGCCGCCAGACCGGCAATCTCAACGTTGAACACATCGTGTCGCAGGCCGGGAGCATTTTCACACAAACAGCCGCCCTGAAAATGGGCGGATATCATATTGACCGGCGCAACGGCTTTGATGCGATTCTCATCATCAACCGCCGTCAACATAAAGGTTTGTGTGCCGCCGCCGGAAGCGCCGGTGACGGCAATCCGGTCTGTGTCCACATCCGGCAGCGACGTGAGGAAATCCAGGGACCGGATGCTGTTCCACAACTGCAGCCCAAGCAGGTTGATGCCCCAGACTTGTGACAGGCTGTCAGCGGCAAATTTGTGGTCGATCTGTTTGCTGCCATTATAACCAACCATACTGTAGGAGAAGACGACGTACCCCTGCCGCGCGAGATTGATGCACCTGCCCGGAACGGAACCGAGCTCTTCATGGACTAAGCGGCCCTGTTTCCAGTGACCGTGGGGTGTCAGGATACCCGGATACGGCCCCGGCTTGCCCCGTGGCCGGTAAAGGTTCCCTGTGACATAAAAACCCGGATAGCTTTCAAAATAGACTTTCTCAACGCTATAGCCATCCCGATCAAGACGATCAAAAATGTGAGGATTAAGGAGCGTTTTTTCCGGCAAGGGCAGCAACCCGGCGGAAATGAGCACCCGGTCCCGGATAAAAGCGGCCCGCTCCTCCCACTCGGCCCTGGTGTTGTACGTCGGCATTTCATACCTGGTATCGGTATGCCGCATGATGAGCAGCCGATCATCCCTGAAGGCAACGTCTCTGTTTTCCAGGCTTTCGGCTGGATAGACGGTGGTCAGATCGCTGACGTCTGCTCTGGAAAGATCCGATATATCGGGCCGCTTCTCCCCGACGCAAGCGATCAAAAAAAGCGCCAGAATCAGGTATGTTGCCGGTGTACGCATGGATATCCCCTTCTGGTTATGACACGAAAGCGACATGTCGGTTTTGCTGTGTTACCTCAACCCGATGAAAATGAAAGAAATGTCCTTTGATAATAATGCGGCGGTCGTCAAAATATGCAGGCCAGCACATCTCCTGGCTTTTAATGCAACTACCTTTCAACCTTTTCCAGTCCAGTGAAAAATCAGAAGGGTAACATTGACGTGTACGTCTTCCTAGCATTTGGGACACTCTGGGCAAAAATAAGAGAGAAATGTTACTTTTCCAAGGTTTAGATCACGCCAGGAGTTCCCCCGAAATAATCAGGTGAAATTCATGGTCTCCTTAATGCCACGAGATGTATCGTTTTCCCAGGTAGGGTGATGGTTTTCCTCTCACCAGTATTGATACTTCGGGTTTGGCCGTATGCAACGCTATGGTATTGAATATGTTGAATATGAACCCACCCCATCCCCTCTCCGTTCAACGGAGAGGGAGCATTACGAAGTAAAGGGAGTGAGGTTTAAAAGCCCCAAGTCCCCGGTCCCCAGTTTCCCGCACCTCGCGTACCAGGCGAACGATAAGCCGTGTCCAGGGGCTTATATTCCGACACTATGATAATCATGCCCCA